>JAAYBH010000280.1 GCA_012718935.1 Clostridiales bacterium | reverse complement strand
CAGACCTGTACGTCTGCTCCTCACGGCGGGAGGGCTTCAGCACGGCGGTCACCGAGGCCCTGATCGTCGGGACGCCGGTGGTCAGCACCAACTGCTCCGGCGCGAAGGAGCTGTTGGGACACAATGACGAGTATGGCATCGTCACTGAAAACGACGAAGACGCGCTCTACCGCGGCATCAAGCGGATGCTCACCGAAGAGGGCCTGCTGGAGCATTACAGACGGCAGGCCGAAGGGCGCGGTAAAATTTTCAGCACCGAAGAGACGGTCAAACAGGTGGAAAGAATGCTGGAGGAGGTCATGAGAGCATGAAGGTATTACAGGTATGCGCTTATGCTCCCCCATATGAGGGCAACTTTATCAAGTCCCTGAAGGCTCTGGGAAAGAAGCTGGCGGAAGACGGGTATGAGATGATTTACGCTTTACCCGACAGCGCCAGGGATATCACATGGTGCAGAGCGCTTGCCCAAGAGACGGCCGTCTACTTCCTGCCACTGTCAAAAGCTCGCATCCGCATGAAAACCTATCGAATGTTACGCTGGATTTACCGCGAAAATCCTGATATTGCCATTATCCACTCTCATTTTGAGCTCTACGACATTCCTGTGACGATGACCGCACCAAAACACGTCATGGTATTCTGGCATCTGCACGATGCGATATCAAACTATGCCGATTTTAAGAACCGTATGATATGTAAAATTCAATATAGATACCTGCATAAAAGCAGCATACTCCTGTCCGTTTCACAAAAGCACATGGCGTATGTGCTGCGGCTGGGCTTCCCGGCCGGGCAGGCGCGCTATGTCCCCAACGGACTCGATACGGATCGCATCCTTATGGTAACCAGCCCATACGCCGCGCGGCCTTATGATTTCCTGATCTTCGGCTGGGATTTTGAACGAAAAGGCGTTGATCTTGGTATACGGGCCATGGAGCTGCTCCCCGGGAATGTCTGCATGGGCGTCGTCGGCGACGCTAATACACCCCGAAGGATCACCGAGCTGCATCATAATGCGGAAGGGGTGGAGGTGCTGGAACCAGTTGCCGATATCAATGGATTGTATGAGAAATCCAAGTGCTTTTTGCATATCAGCCGCGCCGAGGGTCTTTCCTATGCCCTCCTGGAGGCCGTGTATGCCGGGCTCCCCGTCATCTGCAGCGATATCGAGGAAAACCGATTTGCCGAGCGGTTTCCAACGGTGCATATGGTAAGAAATAAAAATGTCGAGGATATCCGGGACGCTATGCAGCTTCGGCTGCAGGCGGATGCGTGTTCAAGCGAACAGATCATGCAGTCCAGACAGCTAATAGAAGAAGAGTACTCCATATCACGCTGGGTAAAGGATATGCTGGACTGCTACGGGGTAAAACATGACTGATATTTGCATCTTCAACGGCGATATGTCCAGAGGCGGGGGGACGGAGCGCATCACGCAGCTGCTCGCCAACCTGCTGGCGGAACGGGACGATTACCGTGTCTGGGTGCTGAACCTGAACAACGAAAAAAACACCTCTTTTTACCCTCTTTCCGACAACGTGGACTTTGCCGTATTACCCGGGCATTCAGTGCCGGGCAAGATGATCGCCCTGTGGAAATTCGTGCGGCGTCATAAAATCGATATCATTGTCAATGTGGACATCATGCTGGGCATCTACTCTTTGCCGGTTTCCTATCTGTACCCGCGGATGAAGCTCGTCTCCTGGGAAATGTTTAACATCCGCAATGATATCGGAAGCAGAAACACAAAACGCATTCGCCAGATTTCACTCCGAAGAAGCGCCTGCTACGTGACCCAGACACGTGGAGACATGGAGGCGTTTCAGCGCGAGATGCGGGTAAAGTGCCCCATCACCTATATCCATAACCCCTGCTTTGTGGACGAAGCTTATAAAGCTTATGACAGTACTTCAAAAACGATTGTCACAGCCGGACACTTTTTCTATACCAAGGGCTATGACCTGGCTGTCGAAACGGCGCGGCTGGTTTTTGAACGGCATCCCGATTGGAATTGGGAATTCTACGGCGACGGTGTACGGCTGGAAGAGACAAAGAAACTGGTTAAAGGCTATGGACTTGAGGATAATGTACTGTTTTGCGGAAGGACGAAACATATAGAGGAAGCGTATAAGAAGGCCGCCATGTACGTGATGACCTCCCGCACCGAGGGTTTTGGGCTGGTGCTGACGGAGGCAAAATCCTACAACCTGCCGACCCTCTCCTTTGATATCGACTTCGGCCCGCGGGAGATCATTGAGAACGACATCAGCGGCTGCCTGGTTGAAGCGTTTGATATTCAAAAAATGGCGGACCGCATCTGTGAGCTTATAGAGGATGCTGAAAAGCGGCGCTTCTTTTCACTGCATGCCCGGGATAATCTGAAGCTCTTTTCCCCCGAGACCTTCCGGGAGAGATGGCTTTCCGTCATAGACACGATTCAAAAGCAGCGCAAAAAGAGGTGAGCCGTCATGGCAGAGTATTATGTAGGCGATTATAACGTCCGGGACATCCAGATGAAAATGCTCGGCATTTTAATCGAGGTGGATCGGGTTTGCAGAAAGTACGGCATCCGGTATGTGCTGGATTCAGGCACGCTGCTGGGCGCAATTCGCCATAAGGGTTTTATCCCCTGGGATGACGATATCGATATTGCCATGCTCCGGGAGGATTACGACAGGTTTCGGGCATTGGCCAATGACGAGCTGTTGCCGCCTTATGTTTTTGAGGATATGCATTCGCGGCGGGATTATCCGAATATATTCGGCAAGTGCTACAATACCGAAACGCGGTATGTCCAGAAGAATACGGTTCATCTTTCTATCCAGCAGGGTGTCTTTATGGATATTTTCCCCATTGATAATGTGGAACTGCATGACAAAAAAAAGCAGTGCCGTATTGTGGCGTCGCTGAATATGGTCAGATGTCTCAAGCAGAAAACCGAACCCTTTGAGCTGCGCCACATTTTTTATCTACCCCTGCTTTTGCTCCCGGTATCGGCGCTCAATCATCTCGCGCTTCATTACATGACGAAAAAAAACGGCAAAGAGACAGAATATGTCTGCCCCATATGCCAGTCGGGCACCAGCAAACCCGCGTTTAAAAGAACCATGTTCCTCAATACGCTGGACATTGATTTTAAGGGGCATCAGTTTCCCGTTCCGGTCGAATATGAGGAATATCTGCTGGGTTATTATAAAGCGCCCATGGAATTGCCCCCCGAGGACAAACGCCGGCCGACCCACGGAATAATCGAAGTGAAATTATGAGTAATGCATCCAGAACCGAAAAAAGCCTCCTGAATGTGCTGACCGGTGTTTTCGGCCAAATGCTCTCGTTTGTGCTGAGCTTTGTAATCCGCACGGTATTTATCCATACCCTGGGAGAGCTCTACCTGGGCCTCAACGGGCTGTTTACCAACATTTTGTCCGTATTGAACCTGGCTGAACTTGGCCTCGGCACCGCCATTGTGATCGAGCTGTACAGGACGGTCGAAAAAAAGGACGAGGAGAAAACAGGGCAGTACCTGCTTTTTTACCGGAAAGCCTACCGCCTCATCGGCGCCGTCATCCTGGCCGCCGGCCTCTGCCTGACGCCCTTTCTTCAGCACCTGATCAAGGATAATGCGTCTCTCGGCCTCATCAACTACCGGCTTGTGTTCCTGCTGTATTTAGGGAACACTGTGTTCTCTTATTTTCTGTTTGCATATCGCCAGTCTGTCCTGCAGGCCAATCAGGCGGAGTATAAAGCGCGGCTTATCACGTATGCGTTCAAGGTGCTGGAGATGATCCTCCAAATCATATTCCTGCTTTGCTTTAAGAATATTTACATCTATCTCATCATCCCGCTTGTACTCGGCTGTGTCTCAACCGTGGTCAAGGGTGTTCTCATTGGCAAGTGGTATCCGTTTAT
>JAAYBH010000279.1 GCA_012718935.1 Clostridiales bacterium | reverse complement strand
ATGGGCCGTATTGCTCCTACTTGCTTTCCATCCCAGCCTTTAATGCATCCGATGATAGCACAGTAAATTTCCATTGTCAACTCAATAATCCGGCGGTAATAAATAACTTTGCGAATATCTGCTCCGATGTAGGATTGTCAAACATATTGGACAGTCAGCGTTTTAGATATTCAATCGGAGAAAGATAGCCGAGCGGACGCATCGGGATAGAATTGGAGCGGTAAAGATAAGCTTTCAACTGAGTAACGTAATCTTGGAATGAAAAAAAGCTGTGGGACGAATAAAAGCGTTTCTGGTCTTCGCGGTGGCTTCGTTCGACCTTGCCGTTGTGACGTGGCGTATAAGGCCGGATGAGCTTATGCCGGATACCCAAGTTGGCGGCGGTAGCCTCAAAAAGTGTCTGAGTATTTCGTTTTGACTGAGAGAAACGGTTGGTAAACTCGAAGCCGTTATCGGTCTGCACACACTCGATATCAAAGCCGTGTTTTTTGAAGAATGCCGCGGCATTCTTCAAAAATACGGCAGCCGAATATGTAGATTTTTCTTCGAACGCTTCAAGGTAACGTAGCCGGGAATACTCATCGATAGCCGTGAATTGGTAATACCTTTCGCCTTTGGTAGTAATGCAGAGCAATGGGACATATTTGACATCAATCTGCACGCGCTGGCCTGGGTGCTGCATCTGCTCCATCGGCTTCGACACGTTCTTTTTCTTCGGCTGTCCCGCCTGAAAATATCCCAGCCGCTTCATTACCCGATAGAGGCTTCCTGTTGGACGCTGGTAACCGTTCAGCGTGAGGCGATACCAGAATTCGAGGATACCCAGATTTGGATTCCTTCTGCGGACATCACGGATCAGCTTGAGTTCCGCTTCTGTGTGTGCTTTCGGATGTCCATGTGGTCGACGTGACTGGCAGGCCAGCGATTCCGGTGTGCCGTCGTACCGGTTTAGCCAGAAGTAGATATACGACCTCGCCTTGTTGTACTTCCGTGACGCCTTCGACACCCCATGCTTCAACGTGTAATTAATTAGGGATTGCCTGTACTTCATGTCCTGTGTTATCTTGTTCATGCAGGAATAGGCACTTCCTTTCGGCGAAAATGTTGTGTGGTAACTCCATTCTAACCGATGTGCTCTATTCCTGCTCTATTTTTTCTCCTTACTGTCCAACATGTATTGTAGTCCTACAGCTCCGGCGGGGAAATAGTCTATTTATCTATTGAGAAACGTGTCATTTTTTGATATAGTTGAAAGATATAAAGCGGCAGGCCATGCATAACTGCGGAGTTGACTTATGAAATTTGTTGATTGGGTCATAAAGGGATACGACAGAGCTTCGGCTGTGAAACTCAGCCGAAGCGGCATCAATCCGCTCGTTTCCGTCTTTCTGGCGTCCCGCGGCATGACAACGGTCGAAGCAGCTGAAAATTTTCTGAATGACGATCTCAACCGGGTGCACGACCCGTTCCTGCTCAAGGATATGGATATTGCCGTCGAAAGGATCAATCAGGCAATGGAAAACGGTGAGCGGATCGCCGTCTACGGGGATTACGATGTGGACGGCATGACGGCCAGCTGCCTGCTCGCGAGCTTTTTCAGGTCCAGAGGCGTCGATTATGAAATCTATATACCCGGACGTATGGAAGAGGGGTACGGCGTCAACACCCCCGCTCTCGACGCCCTCGCCTCCCGCGGCGTTTCCCTTGTTGTCACAGTCGACTGCGGTATCACAGCCCACAGTGAAGCCGCTTACGCCCGGCAGCTCGGTATAGATATGGTCGTTACCGACCACCATGAATGCAAGGAAGAGCTCCCTCCCGCTCTTGCCGTCATCGACCCGAAAAGAAAGGACTGCCCTTACCCCAACAAGGTTCTGGCTGGCGTCGGCGTCGCCTTCAAGCTCGTCTGTGCCCTTGAAAACACCGCGGATATTGAGAGTCTGCTCCTTCAATACGGCGACTTTGTCGCCATCGGTACGATCGCCGACGTGATGCCCGTCATCGGGGAAAACCGCCTTCTGATCCGCCGCGGTCTCGCGGCGCTCAACACGAAGAGCCGTCCCGGGCTGAGAAGGCTGATGCGTGAAACCTGTATCGAAAGACACGAAATCAACACCTCTGCCATCGGCTATGCCCTGGCACCGCGGCTCAATGCCGCAGGGAGAATGGGGCGCACCTCTCTTACGGTCGATCTGCTTCTGACCGAAAACGAAGAGGAAGCGGATCAGCTGACAATCGAGCTTTGCGGCCTCAACAGCGAGCGCCGTCAGCTGGAATCGGTAATTTTCGACGAAGCTTATTCTTCACTTCTGGAGAATCCCCCCAGAGGGCCCATCGTCCTGTCACACCGCAGCTGGTATCAGGGTGTGATGGGCATCGTCGCCGCCCGTATCGCCGAACAGTTTTTATTCCCCGTTGTCATGATCAGCATCGACGAGGACGGCGTCGGCCGGGGTTCCTGCCGCAGCATCGGCACCTTCCGTATGTATTCGGCTTTGGAGCAGTGCCAGGATCTGCTGGAAAACTTCGGCGGACATGAAATGGCCGCCGGGCTGACAATTTCCGATGCCAATATTGAGGAATTCAGCCGGAGGATCTTTGATTACTACCACGAAACCATCAAGATACCGGCGGTCCCGACGCTTCAGATTGATTTTGAGGTCATCAAGCCGGATCTCCTTACCCTTGAAAATGTGGCGGCGCTGGAGAAAACCGAGCCCTTTGGGAACAGCCATCTGCCGCCCTTCCTGTGCATAAAGGGCGCTGTTTTGAATTCCATCATTCCCGTCGCTGCGGGAAAGCACACTAAACTGCGTATACTAAAGTCCGGAAAAAGCTTTGACTGCATCTGCTTCGGCCGGCCGGCCGAGGAGCTGGGCGTCACGGAGGGCCAGCAGATTGATCTGGCGTTTGAGCCCGTTGTCAATGAATACCGCGGGTGGCGGAATGTCCAGCTGCACGTCATCGATATACGCGCACATAACGGCCAGTAAAGCATATGGAGCAGTTTTCTATGGAAGCGGTCATGGAAAAATACGCCCGGTTTGAGGCGGTCATAATCGAAAACAATCCCGCTGCCGACCTTTCGCGCATACGGGCTGCTTTTGATTTTGCGTCATCTGCGCATAAAAGCCAGCGCCGCAAGGACGGTTCTCCCTTTGTCTCCCACCCCTTGGCCGCCGCGGAAATCGTGGCCGAAATGGGTCTTGACGAGGAAGCGATCATCGCGGCTCTTCTGCATGACTGTATCGAGGACACGGGCGCGACACATGAGGAGATTGCCAAACGCTTCGGCGTCAGCGTGGCGGATATCGTCGAGGGCGTCACTAAGCTGACGCGGGTCCAATATACCAGCAAAGAAGAAGAGCAGATGGAGAATCTGCGAAAGATGCTACTGGCAATGGCCAAGGATATCCGCGTAATTATCATTAAAATGGCAGACCGGCTGCACAACATGCGCACCATGGAGTATCAGACGCCGGAAAAGCAGGCGGAAAAAGCCCTTGAAACGATGGAGATCTACGCGCCGATCGCCCATCGGCTCGGCATGCAGAAAATCAAGTGGGAGCTGGAAGACCGGTCTATATATTACCTGGACCCGATCGGATACGCCGAGATTGAGGAAGGCCTCCGCCGGGTCATGAGCTCCAACGAGTCGTTTATCGACAGTATACAAAAAAAAATCAACGAACACCTGAAGGAAAACGGCATTGAATGCGAAGTCTACGGGCGCGTCAAGCATATCTACAGCATTTACAGGAAAATGTACAGCCAGAATAAGACGCTGTCGGAGGTTCTCGACCTGTACGCTTTCCGCGTCATCGTCGGCGATATCGCCGACTGTTATAATGTTCT
>JAAYBH010000278.1 GCA_012718935.1 Clostridiales bacterium | reverse complement strand
GACAGAATAATCCCGATCTCTATAAGCTGAATCCAAAGAGCCGTGCCCCCGGAGCTGAAAAACGGCAGCGAAATTCCGGTACTGGGCAGCAGGTTTGTGACAACGGCCACATTCAAAAAAACCTGGATGGCCAGGAGGGCAGTCAGTCCGGTGACGACAAGCGAGCCGAACCTGTCCCTGGCATGCAGCGCGAGCCAGAAGCCGCGTACGACCAAAAGCGCGAACAGGAGCAGGATCAACAACGCGCCGACGAAGCCCAACTCCTCGCAGATAACGGAAAATATATAGTCGTTGTGTTCCTCCGGCAAATAGAGATACTTCTGGCGTCCCTGACCGATACCCAGACCCATCAGCCCGCCGGAGCCGATGGCATAGAGCGATTGCAGGATCTGATACGAGGCGCCTCTCGGGTCAAGCTCCGGATGCAGCCAGGCTGTGATACGGTCCGATGCATAAGCGAGCTTTGTTACCGTCAGATATGCCACAACGACCATGAGTATCCCGGCGATTAAAAACCATCTGGCTCTCGTTCCGCCGGCAAACATCATGATCGCAGCGATCAATACAATGATGACAGACGCCGACAGGTGCGGCTCCAGGTACAGAAGCCCCACAAGCACGGCTACCACGATCCCGAAAGGCGCGACACCGTACTTAAACGTTTTCATCTTGTCCTTATAGGTACAGATCATAACGGCAAAAATCAGAACTTCAGCCAGCTTGGCGATTTCCGAGGGCTGGAAGGTGGTGAAACCGAGATCAATCCAGCGCCGCGCACCGTTCTGCTCGGAACCGATGACAGGTACGGCCGCCAGCAGCAGTACCGCGACGATCAGCATCGGGAGCGCCATCCAGCGAAACGTCGCAACCTTAAAGCGCGAGACCAAAAGCATCAGAATAACACCGCTGACGGCGAAGATTACTTGCCTTGAGAAAAAATAAAGCGGTTTGTCAACAGTATAATAGGCGCGGGCAAAGCTTGCCGAAAGCACCATGACGACGCCGATGGCAAGGATCACGAGCGTCAGGACAAGAAACGGCAGATCCAGACTGCCCCGCCGTACCGCTATTTCCGTACGGCTGTCGGCAATCTGCCTTCTGTCCAATACTCCCGGCGCCGTCAGAACTTCTGCCCCTGACAGGCCAGCCTGATTTGTTCTCATGCTTTACCCTCCTGCGCGTTTACCGGCGTGGACCGTTTATGCGGGATAACGTAAGCTTACTGAAAAAAACGAAAGGACCGCAAAGGCAGCCGATATCAACGTAAAGACAAAAAACAGCCTGTATTCGCTCCATCCGCTCATCTCAAGATGATGATGAAGCGGGGCCATCTTAAAGAGCCTCTTCCCCTTTGTCAGCTTGAAATAGGATATCTGGATGACATCCGAAAGGATTTCTATGACATATATGATCCCCAGGGGAACAATAATCAGCGGAATGTCGAGGCTGAAGGCCATGGCGCAGACGGCGCCGCCCAGAAAAAGCGATCCGGTATCACCCATGAATATCCGCGCCGGATGGAAGTTGAACAGCAGAAAGCCGACGAGCCCGCCGCAGAGAGCTGCTGCAAAGACACCGAGGTATACTCTGCTCCATAAAAATGCAATAGCTGAAAAACAAACGGCGACGGGGATGGACACGCCTGTGACAAGGCCGTCGACACCGTCCGTCACATTTACCGCGTTGACGGTTGCCACGATCACAAATGCCGCGAAGATAAAGTAGACAGGCTCCGGTATCAGTATGGTGACATTTATAAACGGAATGTAAAGGTTCGGTGTGAGGTATCCCAAAAGGCGCATCAGCAGAACAAAAACGATTGCGGCGACCAGCTGCAGCAGAAATTTCTGCAGTGCCGTCAGCCCAAGATTCCTTTTTTTCAGTAATTTTTCATAATCGTCAAAGAAACCGATGGCCGCGTAAATCAATGCGAATACGAGAACAAAGATATGCCCGAACTGACCGCTCCGCATTTCATCATATCCGGCGATCAGACATGCGACTGTGATGCCGGCAATAAACATGAGACCGCCCATCGTCGGCGTGCCCTGCTTGCTCCGATGCCAGACCGGTCCATCCTCCCTGATTGACTGACCAGCCTTCATGCGCCGAAGAAACGGCACAAGGATCAAGCCCGCTACAATCGTGACGCCGAGCGACAGGATAAAAGCGGTCAGGAGCTTCAAAATCATCTGTGTTTCCCCTTAATATTCATGTTTACTTGATTGTACGCAGAAAATCCCCGACGATTTCTCTCTCGTCGAAATGGTTTTTCTCCCTGCCGATAATCTGATATGTCTCGTGGCCCTTCCCGGCCAGGATAATGATATCGCCGGGCTGCGCGTTTTGCAGCGCCCAGCCGATGGCTTCACGTCGGTTTTCTATGACAATATACGGCGTTTTTGTGTCTTTCATGCCTGAGAGTATATCATCGATAATTTTCCCGGGCTCTTCAGTCCTTGGGTTATCCGATGTCACGATGACAAAATCCGAAAGCCGCCCTGCGATTTCTCCCATCTCAGGGCGCTTTGTCGCGTCCCGGTCGCCGCCGCAGCCGAACAGCGTCACGACGCGCCCGGCTTCAAGCTCCCGAAACGTCCCGATTATTTTCTCAAGGGCGTCCGGTGAATGTGCGTAGTCAATGATCACGGTAAAATCCCGGCCTGTCGGCACGACTTCAACCCTGCCCTTAACGCCCGGATAGGATTTCAGCGCTTCAGCCATATCCTCAAGCGTAAACCCGAGTGTCAAGCCGACTCCGAGCGTTGCCAGCGCATTATAAATGGTAAACCGCGCCGGGATGTTCACTTCAATTTTCTGCAGTTGTTCCAGCGTCAGCGCGCAGAATTCCACCTTGTCCGCCATCGTACGGATTCGCTTTGCCACAAGATCCGCCGAATCATTATCCGCTGAAAACGTCAGAACAGAGCCCGCGGCTGCCGCGGTCATCATGCCGGCGTAGGGATCATCTAAATTGACGACGGCGTGATTCGACTGCGCCATCAGAATCGCCTTCGCTGCGGCATAATCCTCCATTGTTTTATGAAAATCGAGATGGTCATGGGTCAGGTTTGTAAAAACACCCGTCTCGAACCGGACGCCGTACACCCTGTCCAGAAACAGCGCGTGGGATGAGACCTCCATCACGACATAAGTACAGCCGCTGTCCGCCATTTCCCTGAACAGCTTCTGGAGCTCATATGACTCCGGCGTCGTGTGCACTGTTTCAATGATCCTGTCGCCGATCATGTTGTGGTTTGTCCCGATCAGGCCGACTTTGGCGCCCGAACACTTTTCAATTACCGTTTTGATCAGGTTGGTCGTCGTCGTCTTGCCGTTGGTGCCCGTCACACCGATGATTTTCATATCTGACGAGGAGCTATTATACCAGTTTGACGCGACGGTGGCAAGCCCACGGCGTGTATTATCCAAAAGGACATATGGTATATCGATGTCCGGCTTCTCCTCGCAGAGCACACAGGCCGCTCCATTGGCTGCGGCTGCTTTTATATAATGATGGCCGTCGCTCTCATACCCTCTGACAGCGACAAAAACATCCCCTTTTTCTGTCGTCCGGGAGTCATAGCTGACGCCTGTAATCTCCATTTCCGTGTCGGCGTGGGCTTCCCTGACCGCGGCTCCTTTAAGCAGATGGATAAGCTTCATGCGTTCTCTCCAATCCTGTGTCACACTAATAGTGTCCGAGAATACTTTTATCGACGAGCGTCACTTCAACGACCGAGCCTGCCTGAACCTGCTCGCCCTTTTTGACCGATTGCGTTGAGACAACCGCCGTTGCTGTTGACAGCAGCGTTCCGCCTGACTTGACAAACAATCCCGCGTCTTCAAGCGCTTTCCTGGCGTCCCCAAAGCTCTTGCCGTAGAGCTCCGGTACCGTGACCGTATTTGAGGGCTTTTCAGACCCGGCATACAGGATGATCTGACTGCCCGGAGCGACGGACACGTTTGCCGCCGGCAGCTGAGCCGTCACGGTTGCGCCGTCTCCGACAACTCTCGATGTAAAGCCCTGTTTTTTCAGGAGCTGCTTCGCTTCCTCAATGCTCTTGTCGATGAGCTTGGGAACCGGGACGTCAAGATTCGCCTTTTCCTCTTCCGTGTAAACAGGCCGCACGCCGAGATACGGCAGCACTTCCGACAGGATGCGCCCGACGACCGGCGCCGCCATATTGCCGCCGCTGACAAACACGCCCGACTTGCTGGTTGGTCTATCCAAAATCATAAGGATGACGATCTGGGGATCGTCCATGGGCGCAATACCGCAGAAGGAAACGGTGTAATTTTTAACGCCTGTCGTTGCCTCCTGGGTTGTGTCGACCGATGTGCCCGTTTTGCCGCCGACCTTGTAGCCCGGGACGGCTGCGTTCTTGCCCGTGCCCTCCTTCCCGCCCACGACCTGCTCGAGGATGTCGCACATCGTTTCCGAAGTCTGAGCGCTGATCACCTGGCGAACGGCTGTCGGTTCGTTTGTCAGAACGACATTCCCGTCGGTATCTGTTATCTGCCGGACGATATACGGCTGCATCAGATTTCCGCCGTTGACGACTGCGGACACGGCCGTGACAAGCTGTATGGGTGTGATTGTGAATGTCTGGCCGAAGGATGTGGCGGCCAGGGACGACAAATTCTTCGGATTGGCAAATTCCTTTCTGGGCCACCAGAGGGGCTTGCTCTCTCCGGGGAGGTCGATGCCTGTTTTATCAAAGAACCCGAACGCGTCAAGGTAGTCGTAAAAAGTATCCCCGCCGATTTTCAGCCCGATACTCACAAGCGCCACGTTGCATGAATGCTGCATCGCCTCGGTGAGCGTCTGGGAGCCGTGACCCTGGATCTTCCAGCATTTCAGGGGGTCTCGCCCTAGGACCTCCATGGAGCCCCCGCAGTAGAAGGTGCTGTTCAGATCCACGACATTTTCCTCAAGGGCCGTGGCGCAGGTGATGATTTTAAAAACAGAGCCCGGCTCGTACGTGTCGGAAATGGCTTTGTCGCGCCACATCGCATTTAAAGCGTCCGACACCGCCTGCTTGCGCTCCGCCTCATCCGTGAGCATGTTGAGCTCAGAAAGAGCCTCGGGACTCAAAGATGCGTAATTGTTCGGATCAAAGCTCCCGTAATCCCCGAAGCTGGCCAATGCGTAAATCCCGCCCGTTTTCGGATTCATCGCGAGACACATGCCGCCGTTTTGGACGTCATAATCCTCAATGGCCTGTGCCAGATATTTTTCCACATAATACTGAATGGTGGAATCGATTGTCAGCGTGACATCGCTTCCGTTTTTCGCGTCGTAGTAATTTTCAAAGTCCGTAAACAGCATATCCGTACCCTTGGCATTTTTTAGCCGCACGATCCTGCCGTTAGTTCCCTGCAGATATGAATTATACTGGATTTCCAAGCCGTTCAGACCCTGATTTTCGTCGCCCACAAAACCCAGCACATGGCTGGCGAGGCTGCTGTTGGGGTAATACCGTTTTGTATCTGTTTCCAAATGAACGCTTTTCAGTTTGTTGTCTTTTATAAACTGACGGACCTGATCTGCCAGCTCCTTCTCAATTTTCGGCTTGATGGTCTTATACCAGGATTTCGTATCCTCCATCTTAGCCAGGATTTTATCCTTATCGACATCAAGAATTGACGACAAACCGCTGGCGATAAGCTCTTTGTCCTCTCCAGCTTCCAGCATCTCGAAAGGGCTGATGAAAACCGTCTCGACAGAAGCGTTCATGGCGAGGACTTTGCCGTTGGCATCATAAATCGTGCCCCGGGCCGCCGTCACCTTTGACTCCCTGGTCTGCTGCTCAACGGCCATTTTTTCGTACTTGTCATGGTTAGTAATCTGAATATCATACAGCTTGACAGCGAGAACAATAAATGCAACGACACCGCACACGGTCATGAGAATAAGTGTGCGGCTGAGTATTGTTTTGTTCGGCCTTTGGCTTGAGTCCTTATCTTGTTTTTTTCTATGCTGTTTTTGAGACATTGCATTCCCCTTAATATGCGGGAGATCTCCCGCCGTTACGAATTTACCCGCTGAAGCATTATATTAAGGCTTTTATTTGAAATATGACACTAGGGATGCCAGAAAAGTCACCATACTCTCGGTTCCCTGCGTCTCATCCTTTTCCTGGCTGACGACGACTGCTTTGTCATATGCCGTTGTCTGTACGACGCTCACCTGGCTCTCGTCAGGCTTGGACATACCCAGCACATTCGTGGCATACTGCTCGACGGCAATGACATCGAAAGCCTTCTCATATTCGATCATCAGTTTTCTCTCCTGTTCATTAAGCTCGTCCAGCCTCGCCTGAAGCCGGACGGTTTCTGACGATATGTCATTATATCTGACATGAGCCAGCAGCACAAAGACCATCATGACCGCGACGACAACAAATCCCGTCACGGCAAAAAGCGAAACCCCGTATGCTTTGTGAGTCTTCGGCGACGGTTTCGGGTTCGCCTTGACAGTCGGCTGTTTAGTTGGTTTCGCGTCCGGGAGTTTTTCGGACTCGCGGTCAAATTCTCTGAGCCGGCTGATATCATACGCGTTGCTGCCGGAGACGGCGCTGCGCGAGGCATATCTGACTGTCGCTGAACGTGTTGCCATTTCAGTAATCCTTTCTAGATCCTCTCCGCGATGCGGAGCTTTGCGCTTCTTGACCTGGGATTCCGTTCCGTTTCGGCGCTCCCGGGTGTGATCGGCTTCTTCGTCACAGACCGCAGCGTCGGGACAAAGCCGCACACGCAGACCGGTAAATCATGCGGGCAGGCGCAGCCCTTTTCCCTTTTTGCGATCGCGTTTTTAACAAGCCTGTCCTCAAGGGAATGGAAGCTGATGACACACAGCCGGCCTCCCCTGTTGAGCCTGTCCGGCGCTGTTTTCAGCATTTCCTGAGCGGAGCCGAGCTCGTCGTTGACGGCGATGCGGATTGCCTGAAAGCTCCGTTTTGCCGGATGCTGTTTTTCCCGCAGCGCTTTTGCCGGCATTGCGGACCGGATGATTTCGGCAAGCTCGAGCGTCGACTGTATTTTTTTATCACTGCGCCTTTTCACAATGAAAGCCGCGACGCGCGGCGCGTAACGCTCTTCTCCGTATTCGTACAAAATTCTTTTGATTTCATTTTCCGGCCACTCATTGACGATGTCGTACGCGCTGAGTGCCGCGCTTTGATCCATTCTCATATCGAGGGGTGCGTCCGTCATATATGAGAACCCCCGGCCAGCGTCGTCCAGCTGCGGCGAGGAGACGCCGAGATCAAACAGCATTCCATCCGCTTTCGGGATGTTCAGGCTATCGAGGATGGCTCCGAGATCCCTGAAATCGCCCCGCACAAGAGTCACCTTTTCGCCGTACCCACCCAGCAGCCTTCCGGCTGATTCAATGGCGGCCGCGTCCCTGTCAATTCCGATGAGCCTCCCACTGCCGCTGATCCTATTGGCAATTTCGGCGGCATGCCCGGCGCGGCCAAGCGTACCGTCGACATAAACGCCGTTCGGCCTTATCGCCAGCCCTTCTATGCATTCCCTCAGGAGCACCGGTACATGGTTCATCAGAAATCAAGCTCCATAAATACCTTCTCGATATTCTCCGGTGTCGTCTCGACGGAGTCGACGGCAGCCCAGGTGTCTTTATCCCAGAACTCGACGCTGTTGCCAATGCCGATGACGGTAACGTCCTTTACAAGCTTCGCGAAGTCCCTCAAATTCTGCGGAAGCAGAATGCGCCCTTGGGCATCCAGCTCGCATTTAGCGGCGTGTGCGAAAATGGGGCGCGCCTTTTTCTGGTCGATTCTGTTCATCGCACTGACCTTATCCTTCATTCTCTCCCAGGTTTCAGACGAATAAGCGGACAGGCAGGGCTCCGACGACAGCGTCACAAAAAAAATGTCTCCCAGTTCTTCTCTGAGCTTGGCGGGGATAAACAGACGCCCTTTGGCATCAAGACTGTGGTCATACATACCGGTCATCGTTTCCCCACCTTTCATCTATTCGTGGGATTTTAACACACTACGCTCCACTCCGCCCCACCTATATGCCCAATTATAATGGCATGATACTGAAATTGCAAGAGGTTTTTTTAATATTTTTCCCGTTTTTTCAATGTTTCTCGGCAAAATATCATAATTTTTACAGTACCGATTGATTTCGACGAAAACAGCGGTGCGAAAAAAAGGTTGAAAAATGTCAATGCGGAAGTGTTCTGACAGGAAAAATTCAAAAAAAAACCGCCTTCAATAAATTGAAAGCGGCTTGATTTGTTCTCCGGTTATTTTCAGTTGTCCATCTCGATATCGATCCGTCCGGTGTCGTACTCGCGGGGGGAGCGCTGTGCTCTTCCCGTCGTGCCGGCGGCGCTTCTGAAGCGGGATCTTGTCTGGCGCATTTCATCCAGCGCGGCCGACAGCGCGTCCTCGGTCCGGCGCATAGCGTCGTCCACATATTCGTTGGCCGCACGCTTGAGTTCGCCCGCCGACGTTTCGGCATTCGTCATAATCTCATTACTGCGGGCTTTTGCGGCCCGTATGACCTCCTGCTCCTCCACCAGCTGGCGCGCGCGGTCCTCCGCTGTCTTCCGGATGACCTCAGCCTCTTTTTTCGCGCTGTTGATAAACTCGGCCCGGGCGTCGACGAGGCGTTTCGCCTCGGCCAGCTCATTGGGAAACTGCGCTTTGATTTCATCGATCAGATCCAGCGCCTTGTCCCGCTCGATCACGCATTTCTCGGCACCCAGAGGGATGCCCCACGCTTCGTTGATCATGGCGTAAAGCATTTCCAGAAGCTCCTGCACTCTGCTGCCCATTTGGCTCACCTCTTGCTTTCCATCTTTTTGACGATGTCGTCAATAATCTCTCTCGGTACGAAATCCCGCAGGTCGGCATTGTATTTGGCCATCTCCTTGACCACCGTCGAGCTCAGGAATGTATACTTCTCGCTGGCGGCCATAAAGAGCGTGTCGATAGCGGGATCGATTTTCCTGTTGGCCAGTGCCATCTGGAATTCCCAGTCGAAGTCCGACACGGCGCGCAGCCCTTTAACGACAACCCTTGCGCCCTTGCTCTTGGCGTATTCGACAAGAAGCCCATCCGCTGTCTCCACCTCTACGTTGTCCAGATGCTTCACAATGCGCTGAATGAGCTCCACGCGCTCCTCGCGTGTAAACAGCGGGTTCTTGTCCGAGTTTTTCATGACGCAGACATAGACCTTGTCGAATATCCGCGCCGTACGCTTGATAATATTGAGATGACCGAGTGTAATCGGGTCAAAACTGCCGGGATAAACGGCTGTTTTCATAGTTTAATTACTCCATCCCTGCTGACGGTTCCGCCTGAACGTCCTTGCTGTATAGGACGATCTTAATCCGCCCGTATCTGTATTCTCTGCCCTTCTTATAAGGGCTGCGCGGTTCCGGCATCTGTCTTTCGACATTTGTTTCGCAGATAATTATACCATTATCTTTAAGCATGTCAAATTCAAATATGCTCCCCAGCGCTTTTTCTATCAGGCGCAGGTCGTATGGCGGATCGAGAAAAATGATATCATATTTTCCTCCGTGCTTTAAAAACGAAACAGCGTCGCCCTTCGTGACGGTCGCCCTGTCCTCGAAGCCCATATGCCTGATATTCTCCCGCACGAGCTGGAGCGCCTCATTGGACTCATCCACAAAAACGGCCGAAGCGGCGCCTCTGGAGAGAGCCTCGATCCCCAGTTGACCCGTCCCCGCAAAGAGGTCCAGTACACGCCGCCCCTCAATATCAAACTGGATGATATTGAAAACAGACTCCTTCACCATATCCGTCGTCGGCCGTATGGCGTGCCCCCCCGGTTCCTTCAGCTTCCGCCCCTTCGCCGTCCCGCTGATCACTCTCATGGTCTCGCTCCAATCGTTCTTTTATGGGCAGGCGCCCCACATCCGCTTAGCCGTGTTTGGTACCCGCCGCTATGCGATTTCCGCATGTGCCTTCACCTCGTAGGGGCCGACGCGAAAGCGACTCGTTAGCCATCCGGAAACGGCGGCGCGCCGAGGTCGTCGCGCCCTACGTTATTTGTGTGGTTTACGTCTAAAGCGATTCATTCTTCCCTATTTTCAGGATTGTCTCTGCTCTCCGGCTGTTCCTGTTCACCACTTTCGCCGTGAAAATACGCATAAATGCGCTTCGCGGCGTCTCTGGGGACCACCTTGCAAAATTCCTCTTCCGTGGCGGCCTTCAACGCCTTCAGGCTTCCAAAGGCTTTCAAAAGCGCGTTGCGGCGCTTTTCGCCAATGCCGGAGATAGCGTCCAGCTTGCTTTGGTAGCTGTTCTTCGACCGGAGACTCCGGTGGTATTCCACGGCGAACCGGTGCGTCTCCTCCTGAATCGTCCCGATCAGGGCGAACACAGCGGGCTGGCTTTGGATACCGATCTCCTCTCCCTCCGGTGAGACAAGGGCCCGGGTTTTATGCCTGTCATCCTTCACCATGCCGTAAACGGGGATATCGATACCCGCTTCTCTCAGGACGTTGAGCGCACCCCTGGCATGGGTCGCGCCTCCGTCGATGAGCATCAGATCCGACAGGACGGAAAATTTTGCGTCCTCGCTTTTGTACCGCGCAATGCGGCGTGACACGACCTCCGCCATACTATGGTAATCGTCCTGGTTCGCCAGGGTTTTTATTTTAAACTTCCTGTAATCGCGTTTGAGCGGCTTTCCGTCCACAAACACCGTCATGGACGCCACGATATCTTCCCCGCCAGTATTCGAAATATCAAAGGCCTCTATTCTGACGGGCGGCATATCCATTTTCAGCGCTCTCTGCAGCCACTCCAGCGTTTTGGACGTCTTCTCCTCATAGGTCACCGCCCGTTCCGTCTCCTCCCGGGCGTTGATGTTCGCTGTCTCTACCAGCTTGGCCTTGTCCCCCCGCTGGGGGATTTCGATATAGACCCTGTGATCCGCCTTTTCCGTAAACAGCTGTTCCAGTGCGTCCTTATCCGTCAGATTAAACGGCAGGCAGATCGTTTTCGGCCACACCCCGCGCCTCTCGTAATACAGGCGCAGAATTTCCGATATGGCCTCTCCGTCCTCCTCGAAGGGCGTTTCGAACAGCTCGAAATCCTTGTCCAGCAGCGTCCCGCCGATATAATGGAGCGCCGTAAAGCAGGATTTTGCCGGGCTCCTGTAATAACCGATCACGTCCATGTCCGCCATGCTGCCGGCGATGACGAACTGCCGCTCCGCCAGATGCCCGATGGCCTTCAGCCTGTTGCGCTTTTCAGCCGCCAGCTCAAACTGGAGGTTTTCCGCCAGCATCTCCATTTCAGCCGTCAGGTTTTTCACAAGCTCCGAGGTTTTCCCCTCGAAGATCGCCACCGCCGCTTCTATGGACTCCCTGTACTCGCGGCTTGTTGTATCCTTTAAGCAATAGGCCCGGCACGCTCCCATATGATAATTCAGGCACGGCCTGTCCTTCCCGATATCCCTCGGGAATTTCCTCCCGCAGGTGGGCAGCTTCAGCGCCTTCTTCACGGCTTCCAGCGCGGAAAACGTATTCCCCCTGCTGCTGTAAGGCCCCAGATACCGCGCCCCGTCCTTTTCGATGCGCGTCACCACCGTAAATTCCGGATACTCGCTTTTCAAATCGACGCGTATGAAAGGATACCCCTTGTCGTCCTTGAGCTTTATATTATACCGGGGCGCATGGTGCTTGATGAGCTGGCTCTCCAGCACAAGCGCCTCGAATTCCGTATTGGCGATGATGACGTCAAAATGGTCAATTTTTGATACCATGACCTCCGTTTTTGCCTCATGGTCGCCCCGGAAATAGCTGGTCACCCGGTTCTTTAAAAGCTTCGCTTTTCCGACATATATAACCTTCCCCGTTTTATCCATCATGATGTAAACGCCCGGTTTCATCGGCAGCTCGTTGGCTTTCGTCCGGAGTTCCTCAAACGTCAT
>JAAYBH010000277.1 GCA_012718935.1 Clostridiales bacterium | reverse complement strand
AAAAGATACAGAAAATATGACGGACAGCTTTTTCTGCTCTATCTCGCCTGGTACGGGTTTGGCCGTTTTTGGATCGAGGGTCTCAGAACAGACAGCCTTTACCTTTTTGATACAAATCTCAGGATTTCTCAGCTCGTAGCCGCGCTTTCCATGGGCGCAGCGGTTTATTTCCTGGTACGGTTTAAGCTTAGAAAAAGCGGTTCTTCAAACAGCCTTTACGTCAACAAAACCGCACAGATAGAACTTGCAGAAATCGATCAAACGACAAATAACGACAAAGAATAAGGAGGCAATAATGGCAAATTTCGAGGATTTCAAGCAGAAAGCAATGGATACGATGGAAACAATCGCTGATAAATCAATTGAGCTTTATAAAGTTGCCGAGGAAAAAACGAAACTGCTTGCCAAGATGACAAAGCTGGGTGCGGAAATCACACTGGAGAAAGGCGACGTCAGAAAGCTGTACAGGGAAATCGGTAAAAAGTACTATGAGATGCACAAGTCGTCTCCCGAGGAGCCGCTCGCTCAGGCTTGTGCCGAGGTCACGGTATCACTTGACTGTATCGCCGCCAAGCAAAAGGAACTGGATGAACTGAAAAACAGTCTGAGCGAAAAAAGCGCAGCGGAAGCCCGAACGGATGACAAAGACATTGAGGTTGAGATCATCGTCGAAGACCTCGGTGAACAGGTTCGGGAGGAGGCTGAGACCGCCCCTGTTAAAGAGCCGGTGCTCAATGTCGAAGAACCCGCAGCCGATATGGAGGACGTCATCGGCAGCAGCCCGCCGGAGTATAAGTTTTAATCCTGAATATCTCTCCCTCAGCTTCCCCGTGCTTTTAACAGCATGGGGAAGCTTACAATTTTACGCTTCCGATTATTTCTTCACGCAGTGTGTATAAAGCGGTCTTCGTGACTCAGAATAAACACGTAAATGAATAACGCCGTTAGATACGATGCAGTTTTTCCGCCGCATGTGAGATGATCATACGGCAGATTGTTAAGATATTAACGAAGTACCGTTTTCATTTTTTGTATTATTTAATTGCCTTTTTGGACTTTTGCATAAATATGCCGTTAATCGCGCTTTCAAGACGTTTGCTTATATTTACTTAATGGCATTCAGATGATAGAATAACATCAGTCTAAAAGGTGATCATTTCCTTTGCGATGTCTTTATGATGTCGCTGTAAACACTTTTTTGATGAAAGGAGAAGACGAATGAGAGTCACCGATATCATGGCAAAGCGGATGGCGTTCTCCTTTGAAATCTTCCCTCCTAAGACAGATGCCGGTATGGAAAAGCTGATCGGAAAAGACGGCGTACTGGACCGGCTGTGCACAATGAAGCCCGACTACATCTCCTGCACTTACGGCGCCGGCGGCGGCAATGTCGGGAAGAACCTTGAGGTTCTCGACGCCGTCAGGCTCAAGACGATCGGCATCACGCACTTTACCTGCATCGGCAACACCCGTGAGGGAATCAAACAGCAGCTTCAGGCGTACCTGGAGCATGGCATCGATCATATCCTGGCGCTCCGGGGCGACCTGCCCTTCGGCTGGACCGGCACGGGCGGCGACCTGCATTACGCCACGGAGCTCGTAAAATTCATCCGCGACACTTTTGGAGATCAGTTCACCATCGCCGTCGCCGGCTCGCCCGAAGGCCACATCCAGTGCCGAAGCCTGGAGGCCGACATCTCCTTCCTGAAACAGAAGCAGGATGAGGGCGCCGACTTCATCATGACGCAGCTCTGCTGGGACATGGACCAATTCCGCTATTGGATGGACGCCATCCGTGCCGCCGGAATCACCATGCCTGTCGACGTTGGCATCATGCCCGTTCTGGACGCTAAGGCCACCATCAACATGGCGCTGTCACGCAACGGCTGCGTTATGCCGAGGGCGCTCTGCGAAATCATCTCTAAGAACTGGATTTTCGACAGCCCGTTTGCTCCGACAGAGGCCGAAGCTTCTGTCGCAGCCAAAAAAGCATCTTTTAAAGAGGCCGGCATCGACTACACTATCCGGCTTATCGACGAATACCGCGTCTGCGGCATCGCAGGCATCCACCTTTATGCGCTGAACCAATACGAGGACGTCGCGCGTCTCGTCAGGGAATCCGGCATCAAGGATTTTTAAAAGCGCCCAGGACCGTACTGGATAATGCCCGTTAAACGGCTTTGACAATTATACAGACAAAATATAAGGAGGACATAATCAATGCTTGATCCGACCAAATTTAAAGACTGGCAAATAGCTGAGGAAGCTGAGAAGCATCTCCCCTCTGTGGAGTATTTCCGCGAGAAGATGGGCCTTCTGCCCGATGAGATCATCCCCTACGGTAAAACCCCGAAGCTTGACTTCATCAAAATTATGAACCGTTTAAAGGATAAGCCCGACGGCAAGTATATCGAAGTCACCGCCATTACTCCCACCCCCCTCGGCGAAGGCAAATCCACTACATCTCTCGGAATTATCGAGGGTCTCGGCAAGCTCGGCAAGAACGTCGGCGGATGCCTGCGTCAGCCCTCCGGCGGCCCGACAATGAACGTTAAAGGCACGGCGGCCGGCGGCGGCAATGCCCTCCTCATCCCGATGACCGAGTTCTCACTCGGCCTCACCGGCGATATCAACGACATCATGAACGCCCATAACCTCGCCATGGTCGCACTCAACGCCCGCATGCAGCATGAGCGCAACTATTCCGACGAAGAGCTTGCAAAACGCGGCCTTAAGAGAATCGACGTGGATCCTGAGCGCGTTGAGTTTGGCTGGGTCATAGACTTCTGCGCCCAGTGCCTGCGTAATATCCGCATCGGTATGGGCAAAACGAAGAACGACGGTTTTGAGATGGATTCAAAATTCGGCATCGCCGTCGGCAGCGAGCTCATGGCAATTCTGGCTGTCGCGCGCGACCTTGCAGACCTGCGCGACCGCATCGGCAAGATCATTCTTGCCTACGACAAGAAGGGCAACCCCGTCACCACCAAGGATCTTGAAGTTGACGGCGCGATGACTGCATTCATGAGAAATACCATCAACCCGACGCTCTGCTACACGGTTGAGCACCAGCCCTGCTTCGTGCACGCCGGTCCGTTTGCCAATATCGCCATCGGCCAATCCTCCATCATCGGCGACCGTCTGGCTCTCAAGCTCTTCGATTACCATGTCACAGAGTCCGGCTTCGCCGCCGATATCGGCTTCGAGAAATTCTGGAACGTCAAGTGCCGCCTGTCCGGACTCAAGCCCAACGTCTCCATTCTTGTCGCCACCATCCGCGCGCTCAAGATGCACGGCGGCGGCCCGGCGGTTGTTGCCGGCCGACCCCTGCCTGTCGAATACACCGAGAAGAATCTCGATCTCCTGGAAAAGGGATGCGAAAACCTGTTCCACCATGTGGCCAATGTCAAGAAATCCGGCATTCAGCCCGTCGTCTGCATCAACAAGTTCTACACCGACACCGATGATGAAATCAACCTCATTAAAAAGCTCTGCAAAGAGCGCAACATCCGCTGCGCCCTCTCCGAGCACTGGCAGTACGGCGGCGAAGGCGCCAGAGAACTGGCCGAGCTCGTTGTCGAAGCCTGTGAAGAGCCTGTCGATCTCAAGTACCTCTATCCTCTCGAGATGCCTCTCCGCCAGCGCGTTGAGATCATTGCGAAGGAAGTGTACGGAGCGGACGGTGTCGACTGGGCGCCGCTGGCCATTGAGAAAGCGGAACGCTTCGAGTCCGATCCTTATTATGCGGACTTCGCCACAATGATGGTTAAAACGCACCTGTCGCTGTCTCATGAGCCCTCGGTAAAGGGCGTACCGAAGAACTGGCGTCTGCCGATCCGTGACATCCTTGTTTATGGCGGCGCGAAATTCCTCTGCCCGATGGCCGGTTCCATCAGTATGATGCCCGGCACCGGCTCCGACCCGGGATATCGCCGGATCGATGTCGACGTAGAGACAGGCAAGGTTTCAGGCCTGTTCTAAGAAGAATGTTTT
>JAAYBH010000276.1 GCA_012718935.1 Clostridiales bacterium | reverse complement strand
GCGCCTTCGATACCGGCAACCCAGATGACGGTGCCAGCGGTTTCACGGCTCCTGACACCGTCCTTTTCCAGCATAATAAAGTCTTCACCGATCTCAACAACCTTTGTGCCGAGCCGGACGGTGACGCCCATTTTCTCCAGCCGGCGCTGTATCTTGTCCGACAGCTTTTCCGGCAGGTTCGGGACAACGCGCGGGAGGAAGTCAACGTTGTTCATCGTGACGAGTTTCCTGTCGACCTCCAAAAGCGCGCCGAGAACTGGGACATATTCGGCAAGCTCGCCCGCCATTTCGACACCTGTGAAGCCGGCGCCGACAATATAGAAGGAGAGGAGCTTCCGCTTCTCCTCCTCATCGGATTCAGAGGAGGCCTGACGGAAGCAGTTTTGTATCCGTTCCCTGAGGCGGATGGCATCGTCGTAAGACCACAGCGGATATGTGTATTCAGCGGCGCCCGGGATGCCGAAATACGCCGGACGGGAGCCTGCGGCGATGACAAGGAAGTCGTAATCATAGCAGCCCTTTCTGCAGCGGACTTTTTTTGCCTTGAAATCGCAGGCTTCGGCCGTGTCATGGATGAAATGGATACGCCTTCCTGAAAATACCTTCCGGAAGCTGATCCTAATGCTCTCCTCATCGACGCGCCCGGCTGCCACCTCGTGAAGCTCCGTCAGCATCGTATGATACGGTTTTCTGTCAATGACCGTAATGGTAAAATCCCGGCGCCTTCCGAGCTTCTTTTCGAGCTTTTTGGCTGTCAGGATACCCGAATACCCACCGCCGATAATAACGATTTTGTTCATATAGACCTCTGCCCGAACTCGATATTATTGATTCTTATTAGTATATTTGAATTTATTTAACTAAATATACCTGACGGCGGCCAAGTATTTAAAAAGCGCGGCTGTGAAAAATAAAAAAGTAAAACTGGAGGGATTGCATGTGTCAATAAAAATAGGGATCAATGGGTTCGGGAGGATCGGCCGGCTTGTCATGCGGGCCGGGATCGCGCGCGGGGACATTGAGTTCACGGCCGTCAACGATCCGTTTATCGACAGCGACTATATGGCCTATATGCTCAAGTACGACTCGGCGCACGGGCATTTTGTCGGACATGCCGAATCTAAAGGCGGTAGCCTGTATGTCAACGGAAAAAAGACGGCTGTTTTCGGCGAGAAGGAGCCGGCGGACATACCCTGGGATTCGGCAGGGGCCGAGTATATCGTCGAATCGACAGGTGTTTTCACGCGGGCCGGGGCGGCTGCGCCCCATATCAAAGGGTGCGCCAAAAAGGTTGTGATCACAGGGCCGTCCATCGACGCGCCGATGTTTGTAATGGGCGTCAATCACGAGAAATATCAAAGCGACATGACCATCGTATCCAACGCCTCGTGTACGACAAACTGCCTGGCGCCGCTGGCAAAGGTTATCAACGACAGATTCGGAATCGCCGAGGCGCTGATGACGACGGTGCACGCGGCAACCGCGACCCAGAAGACGGTCGACGGGCCGTCAAAGAAGGACTGGCGGGCCGGGCGGGCTGTCATCGGCAACGTTATACCGGCATCGACGGGAGCGGCAAAGGCTGTGGGACAGGTCATCCCGGAGCTCAACGGGAAGCTCACCGGAATCGCCATGCGGGTGCCTATTATTGACGTCTCGGCGGTGGACCTGACAGCCCGGCTGGAATCCTCCGCCACCTATCAGGATATCTGCGACGAGATGAAAGCCGCGTCCGGCGGCGCTTATGAGGGCATCGTCAAATATGTGGACGAGGACCTGGTGTCCACCGATTTCATCGGCGATACGCACACGTGTATCTTTGACGCCCGGGCCGGGTTGTCTCTCAACGACCGGTTTGTCAAGCTCATTGCCTGGTATGACAATGAAATGGGTTATTCCAGCAAGGTGCTTGACTTGATCCGGCATATGCATGCTGTCGACATGAATCAGAACACTCAAAGAAATAAAGCGGGCGTGGCTGCGCAGTAAACAAGCGGCCTTGAGATGAGCGGATATCTCAAGGCCGCTTTACATATTTTGTTATAACTAAATTCCGCTGAAACGTTAAAAATAGACATGATACAGCAATATAGAGATTTTGTTAAAGGAGAAGCTCATGATCAAGAAAAAAATTGCTGCGCTCATACTCTCAGCGCTCATGCTGACCGCGCTGTCTGCCCAGACAGCAACGGCAGCGTTCTCAGACGTCCCTGAAGATCATCCATATAAGGTAGCGATCGACTTTTGCGAGGCAAGAGGCTTCGTCTACGGTATCGGCGGGGGGCTGTTTTCACCTGGCGATAATCTGACCCGGATGCAGCTGGCCGTCGTGTGGTGCCGGTTTCTCGGGGCTGCCACGGACAACCATGGTTTTTCCGATGTGACCCCCTTGAAAAACAACTATGATACCGTTGCCATTATCATGAACAGCTTCGGGATATTGACCGGCACATCGGGATCGAAATTCTCACCCCATACAAACCTGACAAGAGAGCAGCTTGCGGTCGTCGTCATGCGCACATTCGGCGTCGGAGTGGCTGATAAAGACGATTATCAGGCCTATTCGGACCACGCATTGATCTCCGACTGGGCACGGGACGCGGTATCCGCGTGCTTGAACGCCGGTGTTTTTTCCGGCCTTTATAATGAACCCGCATTGCAGCCGCAAAAAGCCGTCACCCGCGCCGAGATGTGCCAGATGATCTATAATTTGTCTCAGCCGGCTTATACTGTCACGATTGACGAGCTGACAGGCGGAAAAATCACCGCGCTGCCGACAGCCGCACGTCCCGGTACAACTATCACGCTGACTGTTACGCCCGATGAAGGAAAACAACTGAAGGCGGAAACGCTGAAGTTTAATGATACGGTTATTACCGGCAGAACCTTTACCATGCCTGCCGAGGATGTCTTAGTCACCGCCGAATTCGAGGACAAGCCTGTTCTAACATCAATCACCGTCACGACTCCGCCGGCAAAAACCGAATATACGGTCGGGGACGCGCTTGATCTCAGCGGAATTGTTGTGACGGCATCCTATTCCGACAATACCTCAGCTGTTGTGACTGGCTATACGACAACGCCCGAGTCTGGAACCACTTTTGATACGGAGGGCACTAAAACAATCACCGTCAGTTATACCGAAGGTGGTATAACAAAAGAAACG
>JAAYBH010000275.1 GCA_012718935.1 Clostridiales bacterium | reverse complement strand
GATTTAAACGCGATTGGATGATTGCTCATAAACAGAAGATATGATATACTGTCATAAATTTACTGTAACGGGAACTCCGGAAAGCCTTCGCCGGAGGGAGGCATTCTGCTGACATTCTTAAGCATATGGGAGGTTTTATGAAAATTCTTCTGACAGGCGGCGCGGGCTATATCGGCTCGCATACAGCCGTAGAACTCTTAAACGCGGGTTTTGACGTGGTCATTGCCGATGATTTTTCAAACAGTTCGCCGGAGGTCATCCGCCGGATCGAAAAAATTACAGGGAAAGCCGTGTCTGTCTATCACGTCGATGTGGCCGACGAAAAGGCGCTGGAAGGCGTATTCGAGGATAACAGCATCGACGGCGTCATACACTTTGCCGGATTCAAGGCAGTGGGGGAGTCTGTGAAAATTCCTTTGGCCTATTACCGGAATAATATCGGCTGTACGCTGACACTCCTGGAAACAATGGAAAAGTTTGGCGTCAACATCATTATTTTCAGCTCCTCTGCGACCGTATACGGCACGCCGAAAGCGCTGCCCCTCGCTGAGGATATGACCACCGGGCCCTGCTCAAACCCCTACGGGAGTACAAAGCTCTTCATCGAGCAGATTATTATGGATGCAGCCGCCGCGAGAAAAGAGCTGACCGCTGTTCTGCTCCGCTACTTCAACCCCGTCGGCGCGCATCAAAGCGGTCTCGTCGGTGAAATGCCAAACGGTATCCCGAACAATCTCATGCCCTTCATTTCTCAGGTCGCCGTCGGAAAGCTCGCCCGGCTGAACGTCTTCGGCAACGATTACCCCACGAAGGACGGCACCGGCGTCCGGGACTATATCCATGTGGTCGATCTGGCGAAGGGCCATGTGGCGGCGTTGAATTATGGCGTTAAAAACCCCGGCGTCGAGGTTTTCAACCTTGGCACCGGTATCGGCTACAGCGTACTTGATATCGTCAATGCCTTTGTCAAGGTCAATCAGATCGAAATCCCTTATGTCATTACGGACAGAAGAGCGGGAGATATTGCCGAATGCTACGCCAACGCCGAAAAAGCCTCCCGCCTGATGGGCTGGAAAGCCGGGCTGACATTGGAGGATATGTGCCGCGACACCTGGCGCTGGCAAAAAAACAACCCGAACGGGTATGAATAATATAGATTAGGAGCATTTTTGTGAAAGAAGACATACGGAAAATCTTCATGAAGCTGAGCGCCGATGTCTGCGGCATCGCGAATATCGACAGGTTTACCGGCGCGCCCGAGGGGTTCCATCCGGCCGATATTTTCCCTGACTGCAAATCTGTCGTCGTTTTCGGCATCGCCGTCCCGAGGGGGACGATGAAGGTAAGCCCCCGGACGATCTACAAGCAATTCAGCGAAATCGTTAAAATCGAGCTGGACAGGATCGCCTATTACGGCGCGCTTGAAATCGAGAAGAATTTCCGCGGTCTGGCCGTACCGATCCCGTGCGACGGCCCTTACGAGTATTGGGACGCTGAGAAAATGGAGGGACGCGGGTTGATCTCCATGAAGCACGCCGCTGTTGCCGCCGGACTCGGAATGCTTGGGAAAAGTACGCTGCTTCTGAATGAGAAATTCGGGAACACCCTGAATATCGGGGCTGTATTGACGGACATTGATTTGCAATCGGACAATTTTGCAAGAAGCCTCTGTCAGGACGGCTGCCGCCTGTGCCTTGACAGCTGCCCCGTCGGCGCGCTGGACGGCGCCTCCGCCAACCAGAGGCGCTGCCGGATGAATACATATGTCAGCAATGCCCGAGGCTTTGAACTCACCAACTGCAACACCTGCCGCGTCGTCTGCCCGATGCGGTACGGGAAGGTATAACTTAAAAATGTAGGGGTAAACCTCGTGTTTACCCCTTTGCTGCGATGTATGCGATGGCCATTAAATACCTCACGTAGGGGCAAATCTAGATGCATTATACAACGAAAAGGGCGGACACAAGGTCCGCCCCTACGGTGCAAAAAACCGATTTATTTACTTCCTGTAAAACAGCACGCCCAGACATACGGGACCGCAGTGGGTGGAGATGGTGCCCCCGGCGCGGGTTACGATGACCTCCT
>JAAYBH010000274.1 GCA_012718935.1 Clostridiales bacterium | reverse complement strand
TCCGCTGCTGAATCGCTTTGTTAATCTCATAACCATAGTTGTCACTGCGCATCAATCTGGCCAGGATGATGGTGTCGGTATGGCCTCGTATGAGATCGGAAGCAATTGACATAGTATCCCTCCAATGCTAAGTATCTCAGTACTGCAATTACAACATAACATAATATACCTCGCCTGTCAAGGTATATTATGAAGGAATATATAAATATTTCAGGTATATCTATTCAAATGACATGAATAGTAGTTAATGCAAAACAAAAAAACGGGGAAACGACACGTTTCCCCGTAAATATTGCTTGACATGAATATTAACTTGAGTTAGAATGAATTGCTATGCACTAAAATGGACGAACTATTTGTTCAGATACTTTTTTTCTATTCTAACATACTCTCACGCAAAATCAACAAAACACGGATAATAAATGACAACGCATCCGTGCGTATCAGACCAGCGGACGATATTAACAGAGGAGTGAAGTTAATGCCAAAGGACGTGGCGTATGGCAGAACGATCAGAAAGAGTTTTGCCAAAACGGAAGAGATTCAGGATATGCCGAACCTTTTGGAGGTGCAGAAGGATTCTTATAAGTGGTTTCTGGAGACGGGGCTCAGGGAGGTTTTCCACGATGTGGCGGCGATCACCGATTACACGGGAAATCTGGAGCTTACCTTCATTGATTATAATATCGACGAAAAGCCGAAATACACCGTAGAAGAATGCAAGGCGAGAGATGCAACGTTCGCAGCGCCCTTGAAGGTCGGCGTGCGTCTACGAAACAAGGAGACCGAGGAAATCAAGGAGCAGGAAATCTTTATGGGGGATTTTCCGCTCATGACGGAAGCCGGCACCTTTATCATCAACGGCGCGGAGCGTGTTGTCGTCTCCCAGATCATCCGTTCGCCCAGCGTGTACTTTGAGAATAAGACCGATCCGAAAACGACGATGACCGTCTATGCCACGACGGTGATTCCGTACAGGGGCGCCTGGCTCGAATATGAGACGGACGCGTCCGACGGATTTTATGTCCGTGTGGATAAAAACAGGAAGCTGCCGATCACATGGCTGCTGCGCGCCGTCGGCCGGCCGACGGCGGCACCGTACACCTGGCTCTCCGTTCCGGGCGCAGAGGTCGGTGTTGAGACAACCGAGCAGCTGAAGCTTGTTTTCGGCGACGACGAGCGCATCAACGCCACCCTCGACAAGGACTCCTGCCGCAACCGCGAGGAAGCGCTTATCGAGCTGTATAAAAGGCTGCGTCCGGGCGACCCTCCGACGGTGGACAGCGCCGAAACTCTCCTTAATAACCTCTTTTTTGACGCACGCCGGTATGATATTTCCACCGTCGGGCGGTATAAGTTCAATAAAAAGCTCGCGCTCTGGGCCAGGCTGAGCGGTCATGTCCTGGCGCGGCCTGTAGCGGATCCGATGACCGGTGAAATCATCGCAGAGGCTGGCGAAGCCCTCACGCGCGAACGGGCCGAGGAGCTGGAAGCCCGCGGAGTCATCGACGCCTACGTACAAGCTGACGGAAGGGAAGTCAGGGTATTTTCCAACGGCATGGTCAGGCTGAACGGCTTTGTGGATTTTGACCCCGAGGCAGAGCTTGGCATTAAAGAACGCGTCCGCTTCGTTGTTTTAAAGAAGCTGCTGGAGGAATTCAACGGCCAGGAGCTGAAAGACGCCATTATTGAGCATATCGACGATCTGATCCCGAAGCATATCATCCCGGATGACATTTTCGCCTCCGTCAACTACCTCAACTGTCTGGCCCACAGCGTCGGCGAGGCCGACGACATCGACCATCTGGGCAACAGAAGGATGCGGAGTGTCGGCGAACTGCTGCAGAACCAGTTCCGGGTCGGCTTTTCGCGCATGGAGCGCGTCATCCGCGAGCGCATGACGCTGCAGGATCTGGACATCATCACCCCCCAGTCCCTCATCAATATCCGCCCCGTCACGGCGGCCATCAAGGAATTTTTCGGCTCATCGCCCCTTTCCCAATTTATGGATCAGACGAACCCGCTGGCCGAACTGACCCATAAGCGCCGCCTGTCGGCCCTCGGACCCGGCGGCCTGTCCAGGGAGCGCGCCAGCTTCGACGTCCGCGACGTTCATTACAGCCATTACGGGCGCATGTGCCCCATTGAAACGCCGGAAGGCCCGAACATCGGCCTGATCTCGTACCTCGCGTCTTACGCCAGGGTCAACGAGTACGGCTTTATTATCGCGCCCTTCAGAAAGATTGACAAGAAAACCAGCAAGGTTACCGATGAAATCCATTATCTCACCGCCGACATGGAGGACCAGTATATCGTCGCCCAGGCTACAGAGCCCCTGGACGAGCACGGCTGCCTTCTCAATCACCGTATTACCTGCCGTCATCGGGACGAAATCGTCGAGGTCGAGCGGGGCCGCGTGGATTACATCGACATCTCGCCGCGAATGATGGTCTCCATCGCCACAGCAATGATCCCCTTCCTTGAAAACGACGACGCCAACCGTGCCCTCATGGGTGCGAATATGCAGCGCCAGGCCGTACCGCTTCTGACGACGGAAGCGCCGATCGTCGCCACAGGCATCGAACATAAATGCGCCGTGGATTCGACTGTCATCATACTGGCCGAGGGCAGCGGCGTTGTGACGGGCGTCTCCGCGACAAAAATCACCGTCCGCTATGACAGCGGCGAAGTCAAGGATTATTCGCTGACGAAGTTTGCCCGGTCAAATCAGGGGACCTGCACAAACCAGAGGCCCGTTGTCAATGCCCGGGACCGTGTCACTGCGGGAGACATCCTGGCCGACGGCCCGTCCACCAGCGAGGGTGAGATCGCACTGGGCAAAAACATACTTGTCGGCTTCATGACGTGGGAGGGTTATAACTACGAGGACGCCATCCTTATTAACGAGCGCCTTGCCATGGACGATGTCTTTACCTCCATTCATATTGAAGAGCACGAAATTGACGCCCGTGACACAAAGCTGGGGCCGGAGGAAATTACGCGGGATATCCCCGGCGTGGGCGAGGACTCGCTCCGGTATCTCGACGAGCGCGGCATCATCAGCGTCGGCGCCGAGGTCCACGCAGGGGACATCCTGGTCGGTAAGGTGACGCCAAAGGGTGAAACCGACCTGACGGCGGAGGAGCGGCTTTTACGTGCCATCTTCGGCGAGAAGGCCCGCGAGGTCCGCGATACGTCTCTGAAGGTGCCCCACGGCGAGAGCGGCATTGTCGTCGACGTCAAGGTGTTTACCCGTGAAAACGGCGATGAGCTGAACCCCGGCGTCAATATGGTCGTCCGCTGCTATATCGCCCAGAAGAGAAAAATCAGCGTGGGCGACAAGATGGCCGGACGCCACGGCAACAAGGGCGTCGTCTCCCGCATTCTGCCCAAGGAGGATATGCCTTACCTGCCGGACGGCACGCCGCTGGATATCGTTCTGAACCCGCTGGGCGTTCCCTCTCGTATGAACATCGGCCAGGTTCTGGAGGTCCATCTCGGGTATGCCGCCAAAACACTGGGCTGGAAGGTCGCCACACCTATCTTCAACGGCGCCAACGAGGTGGAAATCCGCGAAACACTGGAGCTGGCCGGCCTGCGTTCGGACGGCAAAAGTATTTTGTACGACGGCCGGACGGGCGAAGCGTTTGACAACCCGGTCACCGTCGGTTACGTTTACTTCTTAAAACTGCACCATCTGGTCGACGATAAGATCCACGCCCGGTCCACAGGCCCGTACAGCCTCGTCACCCAGCAGCCGCTGGGCGGCAAGGCCCAGTTCGGCGGCCAGCGCTTCGGCGAAATGGAGGTCTGGGCGCTGGAGGCCTACGGCGCGGCTTATACGCTGCAGGAAATCCTGACGGTCAAGTCCGACGATGTGACCGGCCGCGTACGCACCTATGAAGCCATCGTCAAGGGGCATAATATTCCAAAGCCGGGCGTGCCGGAATCCTTCAAGGTCCTCGTCAAGGAGCTCCAGTCCCTCTGCCTCGACGTGAGGGTTCTCGATGAGCACGGCGTGAAGATTGAGCTTCAAAACGACGACGACGAAGACGATATCCGCGACAATATCCGTGACAATATCCGCGACAGCGGGTATAAGGCGGACGAAAAGGAGATCGTATCCGCCGGATATGCGATTGAAGACGTCGACGGCGAGGAGAGCGATGACCTCATTTCGGATTTCAACGAAGAAGAGGAAGTTGAAGACAGCGATCTCTACGATTTCCTTGACGAAGAGGAGGATAAATAATGAGCTGTGCACCATTTGACGCCATACAGATCGGCCTTGCCTCTCCCGATATGATCCGCAGCTGGTCATACGGCGAAGTAAAAAAACCCGAAACGATTAATTACAGAACACTTAAGCCCGAGCGGGACGGCCTCTTCTGCGAGAAGATTTTCGGGCCCACAAAGGACTGGGAATGCCACTGCGGCAAATACAAGAAGATCCGTTACAAGGGAAAGATCTGCGACCGCTGCGGCGTTGAAGTGACAAAGTCAAATGTCCGGCGCGAGCGCATGGGCCATATCGAGCTGGCAGCTCCCGTTTCCCACATCTGGTATTTTAAGGGTATCCCGTCGCGGATGGGCCTTCTGCTGGACCTGACGCCGCGCATCCTGGAGAAAGTCCTCTACTTCGCCGCGTATATCGTCATTGATCCCGGCTTTACGCCGCTGCATAAAAACCAGATCCTCTCCGAAAAAGAATACCGCGAAATGCGGGAAAAATACGAGGACGATTTCAAAGCCGGCATGGGCGCTGAAGCCATCCGCGACCTCCTGGCGGATATCGACTGCGAAAAGTTCTCCGAACAGCTCCGCGCCGAAGCCAGGGACGCCTCCGGTCAGAAGAAGGCAAAGCTTGTCAAGCGCCTGGAGGTCGTCGAAGCATTCCGCCAGTCTGGCAACGACCCCACCTGGATGATCATCGACGTGCTGCCGGTCATCCCGCCGGAGATTCGTCCCATGGTTCAGCTGGACGGCGGCCGGTTTGCCACCTCGGACTTGAACGATCTCTACCGCCGCGTCATCAACAGGAACAACCGCCTTAAGAGACTGATTCAGCTCAACGCGCCGGACATCATTGTCCGGAATGAAAAGCGTATGCTGCAGGAAGCCGTCGACGCGCTCATCGACAACGGCCGCCGCGGCCGCGCCGTCACGGGCGCCAACTCCCGCGCTTTGAAATCCCTGTCCGACATGCTCAAGGGCAAGCAGGGCCGCTTCCGCCAGAACCTCCTGGGTAAGCGCGTGGACTATTCGGGGCGATCCGTTATCGTCGTGGGACCCGAGCTGAAGATCTACCAGTGCGGCGTGCCGAAGGAGATGGCCATCGAGCTCTTCCGACCGTTCGTTATGAAAAAGCTTGTGGAGGACGGCGCTTCCAACAACATCAAATCTGCCAAAAAAATGGTGGATAAGGGTCTCACCGAGGTCTGGGACGCCCTCGAAGTGGTGATCAAGGAGCATCCTGTGCTTTTAAACCGCGCCCCGACGCTCCACCGTCTCGGCATCCAGGCCTTTGAACCGATTCTCGTGGAGGGCCGCGCCCTCAAGCTCCATCCCCTCGTCTGCACGGCGTACAACGCCGACTTTGACGGCGACCAGATGGCCATCCACGTGCCGCTGTCGGCGGAAGCCCAGTCGGAGGCCAGAATTCTGATGCTGTCGGCCAACAACCTGCTGCACCCGAAGGACGGCCAGCCCGTCACGGTCCCGACGCAGGACATGATTCTCGGCTCTTATTACCTCACCTATATCCGGAACGACGAAACGGGCGCCGGGAAAGCCTTCTATTCCCCCAACGAGGCGCTCATGGCGTACCAGACCGGCGACGTGGGCATCCACGCTCCGATCAAGGTTCGCGTGACAAAGACCATCGACGGTGCGGACTGCTCCAGGATAATTGAAACGACGGTCGGCCGGATTATTTTCAACGAGCCGATTCCGCAGGATCTGGGCTTCGTGGACAGGTCCGATCCCGAGCACATGTTCGATTATGAGATCAGCTTCCAGACGGGCAGAAAGCAGCTGGAGAAGATTATCAAAAGGGCTATTGCCAAGCACGGCTTCACACTGTCCGCCGAGCTTTTGGACAACATCAAGTCCCTGGGTTTCAAATATTCCACCCGCGGCGCCGTCACCATATCGATCTCCGATATGACGGTGCCGGATGTCAAACAGACGCTCATCAAGGAAACCGAGAAAAAGGTCGTCGCCATCGAGCAGCAGTTCAAGCGCGGCTTTATCACCGACGATGAGCGCTACCGCCTCGTTGTCAAGGAGTGGGAGAGGACCACACGGGATGTGACAAATGCTCTGCAGGACGCGCTGGACAAGTACAATCCCATCTTCATGATGGCCAACTCCGGTGCCCGCGGTAGCATGAACCAGATCCGCCAGCTGGCCGGTATGCGCGGTCTGATGGCCAACACAGCCGGTAAAACGATTGAAATCCCAATCAAAGCGAATTTCCGCGAAGGCCTGACGGTGCTCGAATACTTCACTTCCTCCCGCGGCGCCCGAAAGGGCTTGGCCGACACGGCCCTCCGTACAGCCGACTCCGGTTACCTGACGCGGCGCCTCGTCGACGTCTCCCAGGATGTAATTATCCGCGAGCACGACTGCGGTACTCATGAGGGCATCCATGTTTCCGCCACTGAGGAAATCGGCGGCGGTATCCATGAGCTCGGCGACGCCATCCACGGGCGTTTCCCTGCGGAAGATATAGTCGACCCTGTCACAGGGGAAGTCCTTTTCACGAGAGACCATATGTTCCTGTCGGCAGACGCGGAAAAACTGAATGCCCATGGAATAAGTGATATCAGAATACGCACGGTGCTCGACTGCGAATCACCCAGCGGCGTCTGTGCCAAATGCTATGGCATTAATCTGGCGACCGGCACGCCCGTCTCCATCGGCGAAGCCGTCGGCGTCATTGCGGCGCAGTCCATCGGCGAACCCGGCACGCAGCTGACTATGCGGACGTTCCACACGGGCGGCATCGCCGGCGACGACATCACTCAGGGCCTCCCCCGCGTTGAGGAGCTTTTCGAAGCCCGCAAGCCCAAGAAAATGTCCATCCTGGCTGAAATCGGCGGGACCATCGAGGTTGAGGAGACACGGAAGAACACTGTTGTCGCCATCAGCATCACAAATCCCGACGACGGTGAGGTCAGGGTCTACCAGTCCCCGTATTCCGCGGGTATCCGCGTCAAGACGGGCGATGTCGTGAATAAGGGCGACATGCTGACGGACGGCGCGCTGAATCCCCATGATGTCATGCGCATCCGCGGCAAGCAGGCAGCCCAGACGTACCTCATAGAGGAGGTCCAGAGGGTTTACCGGCAGCAGGGTGTTGAAATCAATGACAAGCATATCGAAGTCATCGTCCGCCAGATGCTCCGCAAGGTCAAGATTGACGACGGAGGAGACACGGAACTCCTCACCGGCACAACGGTCGATATCCTCGAATTCAAGCGCTCCAATTATGATGTGGAAAAACGGATCGAAGCCGGCGAGACGGAGCTCCGCAAAGCGACCGCCACCCAGCTTCTCATGGGCATAACCAAAGCGTCCCTGGCCACGGAGTCCTTCCTGTCTGCGGCGTCCTTCCAGGAGACGACGAAGGTATTGACGGAAGCCGCCATCAAGGGTAAGGTCGACCGGCTCGTGGGTCTCAAGGAAAACGTCATTATCGGAAAGCTCGTCCCGGCCGGCAGCGGCCTGTCCCTGTACAGAAAATTCGAGAAGAATGTCCGGGATGTCTCCTGGGATATCGACGAAGAGGAAGAGGAAGACGACGTCGACCTCACGGCGCTCCTAACCTCGGGGAACGCGCTGTAAATCCTCACATCCGCATAAAATTATTGACGCGCGCAAAGTTTTGTGTTATCGTATTAGCCTGTGTGATATTGCACTATAATAAGCATTGGATTTTTACGAATTGCCTAAAAGCATTTCGGAAAAATAATGACTTTGAGAGAAAGGAGGAAAAAAATGCCGACATTCAATCAGCTTGTCAGAAAGGGCAGGGAGCAGCTGTATTTCAAATCCGCCTCACCGGCGATGCAAAAGGGTCTGAACACGTTGAAGAACAAAGAGACGGACCTGTCTTCACCGCAGAAGAGAGGCGTCTGCACGGCGGTCAGAACATCTACACCGAAAAAACCAAACTCCGCGCTCCGGAAAATCGCCCGTATACGCCTGACAAACGGCTATGAGGTCACAGCCTATATCCCCGGTATCGGTCACAATCTTCAGGAGCACTCCGTCGTCATGATTCGCGGCGGCCGTGTCAAGGATCTGCCTGGCGTCCGTTATCATATTATACGCGGAACGCTGGATACCCAGGGTGTGGCGAAACGCATGCAGGCCCGTTCCAAATACGGCGCGAAGAAGCCGAAGGCCGGTAAAACAGCGGCAAAGTAATAATTATGAGGCTGACAACGCTTTATGCGTGAGGCTTTATGCCTTGCCATGAAGGTCAATATACATTATATATGTGGATTCCGCACGGCTCGCAAAGCGAGACGTTATTGCGCGGGAATTGACAGGTGTATGTTGCCTCAGAGGCAGGCACCCACCGAGGGCAACGGACCCTTCGGGTCCTGCTCCGGAGTACCTGTGAAATCATTTTATATGAAGGAGGGAAGTATTGTGCCCAGAAGAGGTAACGTACCGAAAAGAGAAGTCTTGCCTGATCCTCTGCATAACTCAGTGCTTGTGACGAGGCTCATCAACAGCATCATGCTGGACGGCAAGAAGGGTGTTGCTCAAAAAGTTGTTTACAGCGCTTTTGACATCATCGGCGAGAAGACGGGTAAACCCCCGCTTGACGTTTTTACAGCGGCCATTGAGAATATCATGCCGTCGCTTGAAGTCAAGGCCCGCCGTGTCGGCGGCGCCACATATCAGGTACCGATCGAGGTCAGATCGGAAAGACGCCAGACACTCGGCTTGCGCTGGCTGACAAACTACTCGAGAGCGCGCAACGAAAAGACAATGAAAGAACGTCTCGCGGGCGAAATTATGGATGCCGCCAATAGCCTTGGAAACGCCGTGAAGAAGCGTGAAGATACCCATAGGATGGCAGAATCCAACAGAGCGTTTGCTCACTACCGCTGGTAATCACACAGGTCTTTTTCGCCAGGGACTTAGAGGAGAATTACAAGGAGAAATTTATGCCAAGACAATATTCATTGGAGAAAACAAGAAATATTGGCATAATGGCTCATATTGATGCGGGAAAGACCACGACGACCGAACGTATACTGTTCTATACAGGCCGGACCTATAAGCTGGGCGAGGTACACGAGGGCTCAGCGACAATGGACTGGATGGAACAGGAGCAGGAGCGGGGAATTACCATCACCTCCGCTGCGACAACGTGTTTCTGGAACGATCACCGCATCAATATCATCGATACGCCCGGCCATGTGGACTTCACTGTTGAGGTGGAGCGTTCGCTGCGCGTGCTGGACGGCTCGGTGACGGTCATGTGTGCCAAAGGCGGCGTTGAACCGCAGTCTGAAACGGTATGGCGTCAGGCTGACCGGTATAACGTCCCGCGTATGATTTACGTCAACAAAATGGACATTATGGGCGCCGATTTTTTCAATGTGCTCAAAATGGTCAAGGACAGACTTAAAGCCAATGCCGTGCCCATTCAGCTGCCGATCGGCTCTGAAGCTGATTTCAAGGGGATCATTGATCTTGTTGAGATGAAAGCGGACGTCTTCTACGACGATCTGGGCAAGGATCTGCGCGTCGAGCCCATTCCGGAAAGCATGCTGGGTCTGGCAGAAGAATACCGTATGAAGCTGCTGGAAGCCGTATCGGATTTTGATGATGAAATTATGGAGCGCTACCTTGAGGGAAAAGACGTCAGCGTCGAAGCCATCAAGTCTGCGATCCGGAAAGCAACGGTTGCCGTTCAGATGATCCCTGTCGTCTGCGGCACATCCTACAAGAACAAAGGCGTGCAGAAGCTGCTGGATGCGATCGTCGATTATATGCCGTCTCCTATGGACATTCCCGATATTGTCGGTAAAATCCCGGGAACGAATGAGGAGGATACCCGCCCGTCCAGCGATGAGGCGCCGTTTTCCGCACTGGCGTTTAAGATCATGACGGACCCGTTCGTCGGACGCCTGTCCTTCTTTCGTGTTTATTCGGGATCGGCGGAAGCCGGCTCAACGGTTTTGAACTCGACAAAGGGCAACAGGGAGCGGCTGGGGCGCATTCTCCAGATGCACGCCAATCACCGGGAGGATGTCGATAAGGTATACTCCGGCGATATCGCCGCAGCGGTCGGTCTTAAAAATACGACGACCGGCGATACGCTCTGCAGCGAAAAGGCGCCGATTATCCTGGAATCGATGGAATTCCCTGAACCCGTCATCCGCGTGGCGATTGAACCCAAAACGAAGGCGGGACAGGAAAGAATGGGCATTGCGCTCAGTAAGCTCTCAGAGGAGGACCCGACCTTTAAGAACTACACCGACGAGGAGACGGGACAGACGATCATCGCCGGCATGGGCGAATTGCATCTGGAGATTATCGTCGACAGGCTTTTAAGGGAGTTCAAGGTCGAGGCTAACGTCGGCAAGCCGCAGGTCTCTTATAAGGAGACGATCGTCGGGACAGCCAACGTCGACCATAGGTATGCGCGCCAGTCCGGCGGCAAGGGGCAATACGGCCACGTCAAGATCATTGTTGAGCCAAACGAGTCCGGTAAGGGCTACGAATTCATCAACAAAGTCGTGGGCGGTGCGATCCCGAAGGAATTTATTCCTGCCGTCGATCAGGGCATCCAGGGTGCGATGCTTGCAGGCGTTCTCGCGGGGTATCAGGTTGTCGACGTGAAGGTTACGCTGTACGACGGCTCCTACCACGAGGTCGACTCCTCCGAGATGGCCTTCAAGATCGCAGGCAGTATGGCGTTCAAGGAAGCCATGCAGAAAGCCCAGCCGATCTTGCTGGAGCCGATTATGAAGGTCACGGTTACCGTACCCGAGGATTATATGGGCGACGTCATCGGCGACTTGAATGCCCGCCGCGGACAGATAACGGGTATGGAATCAATGAGCGGCGCCGCCGTCATCCACGCGTTCGTGCCGCTGTCCACCATGTTCGGCTATGCCACGGACCTCCGCTCAAAGACACAGGGGCGCGGCGTATACGCTATGGAACCCAGCCATTATGTCGAGCTTCCCAAGTCGCTTCAGCAGGAGCTGGTAACAGGGAAGAAGTAAAAAATTATCATTGCTTAATTTAAAAAAATGCTGTAAAATACCGCATTACAAGGAAATACTGATTCATTAAAATTAAAGAATTGTAAGGAGGATATATCCAAAATGGCTAAGCAAAAGTTTGAGAGAACAAAGCCGCATGTCAATGTCGGCACCATCGGTCACGTTGACCATGGCAAAACAACGCTCACCGCCGCCATCACAAAGTACCTGTCGTTCCAGGGCAAGGCGAAGTTTGAATCTTATGATAACATCGATAAGGCTCCTGAGGAGAAGGAACGCGGCATTACGATCAACACCTCGCACGTCGAGTATGAGACGGAAAAGCGCCACTACGCGCACGTCGACTGCCCCGGCCACGCTGACTATATTAAAAACATGATCACCGGAGCTGCCCAGATGGACGGCGCCATCCTCGTCATCGC
>JAAYBH010000273.1 GCA_012718935.1 Clostridiales bacterium | reverse complement strand
GAGACCAGGATATGCCCCTTAACGGCAGGATAAAGAGCTACGATTTCACCATGTCAAACTGGCAGACCTGCAGAGAGGACACCTGGAAGTTCATCGCTGCCCGGGACTGGATCGCCGGAGGGTATCAGTGGGCAGGTATTGAGCACCGGGGAGAGACAAAATGGCCCCGCCTCTGCTCTGTATCAGGAGCGCTGGATATGTTTCTGCAGAAAAAGGATGCGTTCTATCAGAATATGTCCCTCTGGCGCTCCGAACCCATGGTGCATCTGCTGCCCCATTGGAATTTCCGGGGTCGGGAGGGGGAAGAGATACGCGTTGTGGCGTACACAAACTGCCCCGAGGTTGAGTTTTTCCTGAACGGACGCTCTTTAGGCGCGCAAACGGTGGAAAAGCACGGTTATGCCGAACTGTATGTGCCCTATGAGCCGGGAGAGCTTAAGGCAGTCGCCAGATGTGCCGACGGTACCATGGTTACGGACGTAAATATTACAACAGGTGTTCCTGTGGCTCTTCATCTGGAGCTTCTGAACGGTAAGGATTATCGAGGTGAACCCCTTTGCGCGAACGGCAAAGATATGGCGCTTGTGAACTGCTACGCTGTGGACGAGGCCGGAAATATTGTTCCCGACGCCTCCCCTGTAGTGAACTTTGCCGCGAGCCTGCCGGGTAAGCTTATCGCCACCGGCTCCGACAATACGGATCATGTGCCTCCGTTCTCAGCGGAGAGACGCATGTACGCCGGGATTATCGTCGCCGGACTGGTCATCACAAAGCCGGGAAAAGCAAAAATTTATGCTTCCTCCCCGGGACTTGAATCCGCTGTACTGGAGATCGAGGGAAAGTAAATAAAAAAGGGGCTGCAGCGAATTTTTTCGCTGCAGCCCCGATTGCGTAAAAACCTTACAACTGCCTTAAAAACGCCAGGTTGTTCTTGAGTTTGGTAACGGTATCTTCCACGTTTGAAAAGTCCTCGACGGAGACATATCCGCCATAGCCTGTTTCCCGCAGTATCTTAATCAGCCTGCCCAGGTCGGCATATCCCTTTTTAAACTGCGCCCATGTGGGACGCCATTTTTCCACACCGTCAGGGGAGGTTTCCACAAGCTGCCACATGCTGTTTTTCACATGGACATGGCTCAGGTGATTGCCCAAAAGCTCGATGCCGAGGCGATAGTTTTCAAAGCCTTCGTAAACCATGTTGCCCGGGTCAAAGATGATCCCGATATATTTTGGATCACATTCGCAGACAAACCGATACGCGGCGCTGGCGCTGGGAATGAGATTGCCCATATGGGTTTCAAAAATGATGCGTACATTATACTTTGCCGCAAGCTTTTCAAGCTCCCTTACCTGCGCGGCGGACCGGTTAAAGAGACTCGTATAATGCTCCTTCTCGTCATACAGAGGCGTATCGACTCTGATGCTGGGACACTCCATAATTTTCGCCGCGTAAAGCACTCTTTCTATCTCGGCGACATCCCAAAGCTTCAGATAGGTCGCCAGATTGCAGATATCAAGGCCGGCGCTATGGCAGACATCCTTGATGTTTGCGGCCTCTTTATCCACAGTGGCGACGTTGACGGTGCTCTTGTTATACGACCAGTACCGCCCTTCGTACCGATAGTCCGCAGGCTTCTCGGTTGGCGGTGGATCAGTCACCCGCCATTCTACGCCGTCGTAGCCCAGTTTTTTCAAAAGCTGTACAGTGCCTGGAATGTCGTATTCCGGCGTACAGACACTAAATACACTGAATTTCAATGTTAACCTCCATTATTAATCATAAATATTTTTACAAACCTTTTCGATTGCCCGGATGATATCGTCAATATCCTCTTCTCTGTATGTAGCGCCAATGCTGACCGCGCGATACCTGCTGAGGATCTTGTCAGTATTGGGGCAGTCTTCGGGGTTAAATCTGACATGTTCTCCGGCGCAGCCTGCACCAAAGGGAGGCAGCGCGCTGTGAACCATCTGCCGTGATTTGATCGGATACTCATTTAACAGATTTGCGCACGCCGAGGCTGCGCCTACCTGAATGCCCTCAGCTTTCAAACATTTTTCGAAGGTTTCCGCTTCATCGGCGCTGTCAAACAGCATAAATACCGCCATTCCGCAGTCGCCCTCTGTGTATCGGATCGTAAAATGCTTGTTTTCACTGAAATAATCCCTGATTTTCTCGTGATGGCTTCGGCAGGACGATAAAATCCTGTCTATTTTACGAAACTGCGCTACGAGGAAAGCGCCCTGCAGCTCGGTCATGCGAAACTGAAGTCCGGCAAAATTATATTTGTCGTCTGCAAGGGACGTGTCCGTCAGCTGTTCGGCAAAATAGGGACGTACAAACCCTAAGTCATGGTAGCGGACCGCTCTTACAAAGTATTCCTCATTGTCCATGATCAGCGCCCCGCCCTCTCCGGAGGTCAGAACCTTATGGAGCTGGAAACTCAGAATCGTAATGTCGCCAAAGGTTCCAAGCAGTTTGTCGCCATATCGTCCGCCCATTGCCTGGGCGCAGTCTTCGATGATTTTGATGTTGTTTTCCTGCGCGATCCTGCATATTTCATTCATCCTTGCGGCGCCGCCCTGGAAATTGACGACGATAACCGCTTTTGTGCACGGCGTGATTTTTGCGGCGAAGGCTGCCGGGTCGATGGCAAGTGTCTCGTCGATATCCGCGAAAACAGGTACAATACCGAGACTTACGATAGCGTTATAATCGGAAAACCATGTAAATGCGCTGAGGATAACCTCGTCGCCGGGGCCCAGTCCCAGCGCTGCCAACGCGCATATTAAGGCTGCCGAGCCGCTTGACACGGCAAGAGAGAACCTGCGACCGTAATATTCGCAGAGCTTCTTTTCAAATGTCGCCACTTTTTCCGGCGTTCCGATGCCGTAATGACGGAAGGGACTCTGTATCGCAACAACGTCCTTCAGTTCATTTAGTTCTTCCTCACCGATAAGCGACGCGCCGAGCAGATTTGGCGGCCATTCCGCTGTACGTATCGGGGTACCGCCGTTTATTGCCAGTTTCTGCATGTAGAGACCTCCTTGTGGGCTTGGATATAATAATATATAGTTTTGAAAGAAATGTTATTCCAAATCCTGTATGTTCATCCTTTCAAGTGCTTTTTTCTGTTTGATTTTTCCTCGAAAAGCAAAGTAAATTGCCAACAGAATTACTGTCGGAATGTTTGATATAAAGAAAGCCGACGCTATCAACCTGAAAACATCTCGCCCTGTCATACCGTCAGTTATAGTGATTGAAAGCACCGTCAACAATGAACAGGCAAAAGTAATAAATGGCAATATTAAACCAAGCCACTTATTTTCTTTTTTTGAGAGAAATATTTGTAACAATATTACTCCAGCTGTAATTGCCAATACGAGAAATGTAGATACGGTCGTTCTCACTTATCCCATCTCCTTCTTCAATTTCTTGTATTCAGATGTCAGAATTTTAGCCGTATCAAAATCAATTTTTTCGTTCACGGCTAATCTTTTAATCAAGGCGATATACGGCTCATTACTGGTATCTTCGCTAATCCGGATTTTTTGAATAAGCCTGTCTAATCGCAGCCTGACTGTTGGATAAGTAACACCGTATTGCTTGGCAACCTCTTTCAACGAACCGGAAGCCAGTAAAAACTTTTTGATGAATACAATATCTTCATCATCGAGATTTATCATCCATTCAGGGACAACTTCAATAGCCATAATCTTGCCAACCTTTAATAATATGAAAGTCAATAGGAAGATTTTTGTTTTATAAAATTTAATACTATTTCCCTTTCCGTCTGCTTCACTTTACCGCAAAACCTGTTTACGCTTCTGAGGCGGCATTGTCAGCATTTGCAACGTTAAGTGCCAGCGCTCTCCTTTAAAGAAAGAAATGGACGGTAATGCGTAACGGGGAGATGCAGATATTTAGAGACCTGCTTGCGGGCTTG
>JAAYBH010000272.1 GCA_012718935.1 Clostridiales bacterium | reverse complement strand
TGTTCTGATCGGTACAGCGGCCGTCACGCTTTACCGAAACCGTTTTTCGGTGCTGCCCACCGAAGATAAGGCAAAAACGTAAGCGCAGGGCATTGGAGATAAAGACCCCGGCCGCCTGTACAAGGCGGCCGGGGTTTAAAGTGTTCATCGGTTCGGTCAATGGGTTTTGTAATAGTCCTTGACGTAATCGAAATAGAAATCCCTGATGATTTTCGTCCGCTTCTGGTCTTCCACGTCGGCGGGGTCTGACATGATCATGGCGCTGAAGACAAAGGTTCCGCCGGGGGCGAAGGCGTCCACATATTTGTAGAAGAACCTGGCGTCGTTGAACGCCGCTTGAATCGTGAACAGGATGATCAGTATGATAAGCAGGATGATACGAGTGAACGCTTTAGACCGGATCGTTCTTTTTCAGAAACGATGTTCTGGTTACCTTTTCCACATAAAATCCTCCATCTTGCTTTTAATGTATTAAAAACCGGTATGCTTATGCCTGGCCGCTTTCGAGTGTCTCAGCCGCGGCGCGTGCCCAGGTCAGCGCCCGGCCGTGGCTGTTGCCGCTTAACAGCAACGGATAATCAACGCCATACAGTCCGCCCGACACGTTGCCGACGGCCAGAAGCCCCGGAACCGGCTGGTGCGCCTTGTCCAGCACGCGCATTTTTGTATCGATCAGGAGCCCCCCGAAAACATTTAAAAGGGCGGGGCCCCATTTGAGCGCGTAATACGGCGGCTTGTCAATCCTGGTCAGGAGGTTTGCCCTCTTGCCATAGTCCACGTCTTCGCCGATGTCATAGAGCGCGTTGTACCTGCTTACCGTCGCCAAGAGGTTCTCTGCCGGCACCTCAATCGCCTCGGCCAACTGCTCGATTGTGTTGCACCTTTTGCACAGCCCGTTGGAAATATATGTGTCGAGCATTTCCCGGACCTCATTGTTTTCCTCCCACGGCCTTCCGTAAACCGCTGTGAGCGAATCGACAAACTGCCCGCCGCCATATCTGGCAAGCTTTTTGCACTCGTCAAACCATTTGTCGTCAAAAATTGTGTACGCCCAGTCGCCGTCGGGCTGCATCAGGCACCGGATGGCCTTTGCCTGAATCCACGTGTCCTCGTTCATAAACCGCTTGCCCTGCCTGTTGACATGGAGGAAAAAGAAGCAGTAGAAAGCGTAAGCGATCAGGTGCAGCGACAGCGCCCAAGGCGCGTTTTCAAGGGCGCCGCCGGCCCAGCAGCCCATTTTGTGTCCGTCTCCCGTATTGAGACCCGGCGGGTAATATCCGTTTTTTGCGGGAATCAAACCCAGGGGAGAGAAAGCCTCCAGCATTTCGGGATTTCCGCCGATATCGCCGGTGGCCAGCACGACGCCGCGGGAGGCCCTGAAGCGCCTGATTTTTCCGTCCTCACCCCTGGCCAGAACAGCGGCGACGCGTCCGTTTGTCTTTTCAAGCTGCAGGGCCCGCGTTTTGCGCCTGATTTCCGTGCCGCCCGAGGTGGCCACATCTTCCATGATCTCGCAGATGAGCAGCGCACCGGAATAGCGGTATTTTCCGCCCTTTTTGTTCGTCAGAAAATGCGTCCCGGCGTATTCTGTAAAATCAGGCCCGCGGTAGTTGCCGCCGAACAGCGCGGCGTCCACCTGGTCTCCGCCGCACTCCAGCAGCCATTCAAACGCCTCCTCGCTGCGGTTGATATAAAGCCACAGCAGGTCCTCGTTGACGCGGCTGCCGCAAATGCGCATCCAATCGCGCGCAAACTGCTTTTTGTCGATGCGCACGCCGTTTTCCCGCTGGATTTTCGAGCCGATTGATGCGATGTGCGCGCCGTGGGCCACGAGCCCGTGAAACTTCTCCAGGACAGTGCACTTGAGACCCAGCTGCGCGCATCTGGCCGCTGTGGCGAGACCCGAAATACCGCCGCCGATTATAACGACGTCGCTGTCCGATGTGCCGGATATGTCCGATTCCGGTATTGGCTCGGGCGGCGCATCCCAGGAATGCGCCTGCTTTTTCAGCTCCGGGAAGTCCAGCTTTTCTTCATTGAACAAATATTCCATATACACGCTCCTTTGCTACAAAATGCCATCATATAATTATAGCATGCGTTTCCGGTTTCATGTATGTCCTATGAGCAGAAAAATAGTATAATATAAGTATATTGACAGTATGAGTAATATTGATATATTAATGGAATTGCATAGTTTTGCGCGCGCAAGTACATAAGCCACACGGAAGGTCCGCACTATGAAAATGAATATGCAGCTGAATGGGAGATCGCTGAAAAGCTGCGAAAAACGATCGACCTCTACGGCAGGCGTCAGGCGGGCGGTTCATTTAAAACGGATTCAAGGAATATCTTGACGACGGCAGGATCAAACTGCGTCCCTGAACACCGCAGGAGTTCCTTTTTGGCTTCCTCGACTGTTCTGGTTTTCTGATAAATCCTCTTGGCGGTCATGGCTTCAAACGCGTCGGCAACGGAGATGATCCTCGACTGAATCGGGATCTCCTCGCCCTTGAGTCCGGCCGGATACCCTGACCCGTCCCAGCGCTCGTGGTGATGCAGGATAAATCCGGCTATCGCAGTATATTCGTCGACAGATCTCAATATTTGATAACCTGTTTCCGCGTGTGTTTTTATAATTTCGAATTCTTCGCCCGTCAGCTTCTCTTTTTTATTCAGTAACTGCGCCGGAAGCATAATCTTGCCGATATCGTGCAGGAGTCCGGCAATTCTCATTTCCGATTTTTTGTCTGCGCTCCATTTCAGGGCGCCGGCGATTAAAAAGCAGAATTGCGAGACTCTCTCCGTGTGGATTTGCTCCTGCTCGAATCTGGAGTTGATGTTTTTGAGAACCGTATCGATTGTCTGGTTCCGCATCGTTTTCCCCTGGCTGAACTTTTCCTTGTACATCAGCTTGTCGGCATTATGAAGAACGCCCTCGATACTGTCGCGGAAGCTTGTTTTGACAGAGTAGCCGACAGCCAGAGAAACAACAAGGGTATCCAGCTTGGTTTTTGATGCCGCCCGCAAAATCCGCTGTTTGATTTTACCGGCCATTGACGCGTCGGTCTGGGGCAGCAAAACCACAAATTCGTCTCCGCCGATGCGCGCGATCAGGTCGTTTCCCCGGCACGCTTTTCTTAATATATCGGCAACCGCGCGCAGCAGCCGGTCCCCCGCTGCGTGGCCGAAAGCGTCGTTTGTGAGCTTCAGCCCGTTAACATCCAAGGTCATGATCGTCAGCGGCAGATTGGCGCGGACATCCATATTTTTGATTGCTTTTTCAAAATAGCGCCGGTTATGCAGGCCCGTCAGGTGGTCATGGAAGCTCAGAAATTCAATTTGCTTCTGCCTTTCGCGGTATTCCGAGAAATCTTTCAGGACGATGACAACACCGGAGGTTTCTCCGCTGTGATTTTTTATCGGCGAGGCTATGAGCTCAACCGGAATTTCCTTCCCCGAGCTCGAGACAAGAAGGGTTGGGAAGCCGGGCTGATAAGCCGCGGCAGTTTCCAGAACGATATCTGCGGGGTTCCTGCTGGTTTTTCCGGTCTGTTCATTCAGGATCGTCAGAACCTGCGTTAGAGCTTTGCCGGCGGCATCCTGCTGCGACCAGCCTGTCAATTTTTCGGCCAGGGGGTTCATGACGGTAATGCTGCCGTCGCAATCGGTCGAAATAATACCTTCACCGACGGATAAAAGCGTTGTTTTATATCTTTCGTTGCTTTCCGCGAGGGCCTCCATGATCTGTGTTCTCTCGGTGATATCCCTTTGTACGCCGATGCAGGTAGCCTGCTCATCACCATGAATCGGTGTCAAGCTGAATTCGCAGAGAAATGTGGAACCATCCTTCCTCCGGCTCATTTCAACCCCCGAATATGTCCGGCCTTCGTCCATCGCCCTGATCAGCTCGGAAAGCTGCTCTTCGCTCATGGGGTTCACATTCATCATATCGGCCTGTTTTCCGATAAGCTCCTCCGGGTCGTAGCCGTGGAGATCCTTCACCTTCTGATTGGCATAGATGATCTGGCTTTCTATATTTGAAATAATAATAGACTCGGAGATGTTCATGAGGGCTGTGTTCAGGTATATTAACCAGTCGCTGGTTTTTTTCCGTTCTGTTATATCCTCCCAGTAGCCGTAGGACAACACGCTTCCATCGTCAAGCCTCACCGGGCGCGCCACATCGCGAACCCAGCGGAGGCCTTTATCCGGAAGAACAACACGAAATTGACAGTCCCAAACTTGCAGTTTGTCTATGGCGTGATCGATGGACTCTATGAGATCGTTGATGTCGTCGGGGTGTACCTTTTTGATGAGTACTGCTCTGTCATCCAGCAATTCCTCCGAGGTCACGCCAAATATGCCAGTTATTGCGTTGCTGACATACAGAAACTGTAACTGACCACCGGGGTGCCTTATAAATTGGTATAATGTAACCGGGAGGTGATCGGTCAAATTTTTCAACAGGATTTCATCATATGCACGCATATGCTTAAATCCTGTTCCAGCGATGCTGCTCGCAATATCCCGCATTTCCGGGTTCCTCCTGTCTCATAAAGCATGGACGCCATTATCAAACTGGGCATCTAAAATATATATATCGTCAGATTCTCTGCCGGATTTATAAGCAAAAAAGGAGAAAACAGTCTGCACGGCTTACCCGCAGCAGACTGTTCCGCTTTTTTTGTCAGTTTAACCGAGCTTTATTGCCAGGGCCTGCTCCATCGTGTAGAGACCTTTTTTCTTTTTCATCAGCCATTGAGCGGCATAAATGGCGCCCTGTCCGAATGCGGCTCTGTTGAGAGACTCGTGTATGAGTCTGATGGTTTGATACTGCAGGCCAAAGATCACCTCATGTTTTCCGATGATGCCCCCAACGCGGACAGAATTGACGCATTTGTTTTTATCCAGCCCAAGATCTTCTGCGATTCTCAGCGCCGTGCCGGATACATCCTTTTTATCCCTGAAGTGCTCCTCGACAATCTCGATATCGGCCTGCGGTGCGATTTTCTGCAGCACTTTGGACGCGGCAATCAGGAAATTGATACCCAGTGTAATATTCGGCGAGTATAAAACGGCGGTCTGTGTGCTGAGTTCCTTGAGACGGCCCAGGTCTCCCGGTTCGTAATTGGAGATGGCCGATACAAAGCGGGTGCCGAACTTCGCCGCGCCTGTGTATTCGTCGACCGAGCCGGAGGACGAAAAATCAATGATGACGTCCACCCTGTTTTCTTTGTACAGTCCTTCAAAATCCGTATCGGAAGCCGAATAAATCCTTCCCTCATCGTGCTCGTGCCCCAGCAGGTGGCTGGCGTACAGGCCTTCATTTTTTTTTGTTTTCCTAACAACCCATTTCAGTTCACAATCCGGGGATTTGATAATTTCATTGGCAACCACTGAGCCGGTCTTGCCAAAGCCAAATAAACCTACTGTTATTCCCATGTCTGCTCCTTTCAATATAAAACTGTGATATGCCCTGCAGCCGGAAAAAAAGGCTGCGGAAAACAATCCGCAGCATAAAGAATAAACTGGTATGGCAAAGCTTACCCTTCAACGCTTACGAGATTAGCTGACGGATTCGGGCAGAAGCTTTGCCCTACGTGACAAGCACGATTCACCCCAAAACTGGTTCTCCCGTTCCGGTGCCGGATTCAGCGGATTCAAGATGATGAATAATTATTTAATACTCTTAGTACTTAATTTACAATAAATCACGGACGAGTTCAAGCGGAAATATGAATACTGCCGTATTATTCGACCAGGGCGCGGTAAATGTGTTCGTCTGCCGCAGAAAAAACGTTAAACACAACGCGTTCGAGCGCCGGGCATTCCTTCAGATGCCCTTTTACTGTCTCCACGGCAATTTCCGCCGCTTTCTGCTGGGGAAAACGGAAGACACCCGTTGAAATACAGCAGAAGGCGATACTGCGACAGCCGTTGTCGGCCGCCAGCTTCAGACAGGATGTGTAGCAGGACGCCAGCAGAGCGCAGTCGCGGTCTGTCAGACTGTGATCGATAATGGGGCCGACGGTGTGAAGCACGAAGCGGGCCGGGAGATTATAGCCGGGGGTGATTTTTGCCTGCCCGGTTGGTTCCTCATAGCCCTGCCGGGTCATAAGCTCATGACAGCGCAGCCGAAGCTGAACACCGCTGAAGGTGTGAATGCAGTTGTCAATGCAGGCGTGACAGGGCTGCCAGCAGCCCTCCATACGGCTGTTGGCGGCGTTGACAATCGCGTCAATTTTCAACGTCGTGATATCGCCCCGCCAGACGGCGAGCCGCGGATCGGAGGACACAGCCGGCAGCGT
>JAAYBH010000271.1 GCA_012718935.1 Clostridiales bacterium | reverse complement strand
TTGGAAACAGACGCCTTAGAGACGCCGATGTAATTAGCCAGTTCATCCTGCGTGATGCCTTTTTCCTTTCGCTTGCGTACAAGTACTTTCGCGATATTGATCTCCTTCATATCGATCACCTCTGAACAAATATTATTCACTGAGAAGGAAAGTGTCAATGGATTCATAGTTGATTTAGGTTGATAATATCAACCTGCGCGATACTTGGCCCTCTGGATTAAAATCACTAAAATACTCTTGCAGTTTATTCGGCGAAGAAAGTATAATAGCCCAACTAACACTATCGATTAATTGTGTTTGGGCAGAGCAAATCATACACATTTATTTTTCCTTGTATCGCTGGCTTTCTTAATACGAATAATAAAAGAATTGGGAGTGCCTCAAATCTGTTTTGAGACACTCCCTTCTTGCTTTCGCAGCGTGATTTGAGCTTTTGCTAAAACCACTCTTTCAAGCCTCGGTTTGACCAGAATATGACCAGAACGGCATTGATATTCAATGGTCCATTACGGTCAATACTGTTTCCAAACATATATGAAACTGCTGATATTCTGAACAGTATGTTTTTCAAATAAGGACAACTTGGTTAATATGGTTCTGGTCATGAGTGGGGTTATGCGGTCTTTGCCGCGGCCTCACTCTTTTCTTTTTCCGGCACAGTGGAAAATGCCTTGCTGAACCTCTCCGCGGCGCTTAGCCGTACGCTTTCCTGAACGTGTAGGTAATGCTGTGTCATGTCGGTATCTGCATGGCCGACAATGCTCTGTATCGTTTCCATGCCAATGCCGAGCGCCTGCATCTGTGATACAAAGGTGTGACGGCAGCTATGCGACGTGAGAACACGTACGCCTGGGACCAGGGAAATGTACTCTATGAACATGACTTGATGATGCTGGACGCAAGCGATATCAACGAAGTGCTCAATAAAGTTCTGGACGCATTTGACTACTTCAACGGCTGGGCGGATCAAATAAACGAAAAAATCAAGGACAATTATTCGCTGGGCGATATGCTTCAGGACAGTGAGTCTGTTCTTAAGCGCGCAGTCTGTGTGGCTGACGCGTCCTTTTATGTACTCGCTCAATCGGGCTTTGAGAATCGCGCCGTAGAGAACCCCGATACAGAATCCCTGCTTAATGAACGCATTATGACGCTGGATTCTATCCTGACGATCAACCAGGATAAGAGGATCCGCGTTTATGATCCCGAGACCTATACGCTTGAAATCACTCGTGCAGGAATCCGATGCGCTGTGAGGAATCTTTTCTTCCGTGGCCAGCATCGGGGATGGCAGATCACCGACAAAAGGACAGGCGATTTCACCCGCGGTGAGACAGACGTCCAGGACGAGCTTGGAGACTTGGTGGAACGCTGGCTCGAATACCATCAGAACCAAAAGGAGCTTTTGGAGAGGACAGGGGTATTCCTGCAAATCCTCGAAGGCAGCTGTGAGAGGGGTGAAGACGGTTATCGTCGGGTGGAATCTCTGAACTGGCAGCGAGGAGATGAGCTGTATGTCTATGTCATAAAAGGCATATCGAGATTCTCTTCGTTGGCGTTTTTACTTGACAGGAAATTTGAGCAGCTTGGAGCTGCTTATTCAATTCATTTTGAGAATAACCCGGTGCTTATTCAGAACTCATCACTGACTCCGGCAACGGTCTTTCAAGCGTCGTTCCTGCAGCTGCTGGAGAGAGCGGACTGTATCTGCGGCAGAAGTCCGGCTTTCAATGACGTATTTGACAATCATATTAAACAAAATGAATGTAATATTTGCGCGAATAATACATAATAATTGTTCCGATATATTGACAGAATGCTGATAAGCTGTACAATATGACATATGAAAACGCTTGACATTTTGGGAGGGTACATATGGCATTAGAACATAACAGAGAGGTCTTAACGCAGGTGATTTTCGAGAATGCTGTGATTCGGCATATCTCAAAGCATCGCAATGCCGACGGGACACTGGACACGGCGGGCAACATGAAAATCTGGAACGACGCCGTCGCACGGTTTGACCAGATCCCGTTATGGGAGAATGGTGCACCCGGCTTTGAAATCAGCCTTGATCCGTTACAGATCGAACCCTCAATCATATTTATCCCTGCACCGGACGGACAGCAGCGGGGGACGGTGATCGTAGCGCATGGCGGCGGGTTTGCGTGGCGGACTGGCTGTGAGGGGTTTCATGTCGCGGACTATTTTAATCATGCCGGGTTTGCCGTCGCGGTGCTGACGTATCGGCTTGTCCCGTTTACGCGTCGGGACGCGATGGCAGATATGCAGCGTGCGATCCGAACGCTGCGTCACAGGAAAATGGAGCTTGGCATCAGCGATAAAATTGCGGTCATGGGCTTCTCCGCCGGCGGGATGCTGTCAGGCAATTGCGCCACCCATTTTGATTTCGGCGAGCTCGGCGCGGAGGACCCTGTCCAACGGCAGTCCTGCCGGCCTGACGCTTGTATCGTCGGATACGGCGCTTTTACTTCCACCTCATTTCCGCGCCCCTTCAGTCCGGTACCGGTACCGGAGGAGACGCTGGCGGAGGAGCAGTATCTGTCCGTGGAGCGAAATCTGACAGCGCAGACGCCGCCGTTTTTCATCTGGCAGACAAACAGCGACGACCCCAGGCTGTCCATGAATCTGGCCTGGCAGCTCCAATGCGCCAACATCCCGTTTGAGCTGCACTGCTTCCCCGGCGGGGTGCACGGTCTGGCGCTGGCAGACGGCAACAACGATCTGGGCCTCAAGCTGCCGCATGTGGCGCGTTGGGCTGAGCTCTGCGCCGAATGGCTGTCCGAATTGGGATTCTAATGCTATGAATACAGGAGGATCATTTATGAAACGAACCGAATTTGAACGGGTAACACCGGAATCTGTGGGCGTGCCCTCGGAAGCCGTTCGGTGGCTGCTCGATCAGCTGGAAAGCGGCTTTACAGAGCCGCACGGGTTGATTCTGATGCGTCACGGCATGATTTTTGCCGAGGGTTGGTGGAGTCCTTACGCGCCGGGCATCCGCCACGGACTGCAATCCCATACAAAGACCTATGCCGCGACAGCTGTGGGTATCGCCTATACGGAAGGCCTTGTGAAGCTGAATGAGCGGATTATTGATATTTTCCCGGACAAAGCGCCGGCGTCGCCCTCGGAGAACCTCAAGAAGCTCACTGTTCGGGACGTTTTGTGCATGGGCTGCGGGATGGACGAGATGCCCCAGCCGAGCGTGGATTGGATCCGGGACTTCCTAGCGACGCCGGTGAACCATGCCCCGGGCACCACGTATATGTACAACAGCATGGGGTCGACCCTCCTGGGCTCCATCGTCTGCGCAAAAACAGGCCTTGGGCTGCACGACTATCTCAAGCCGCGCCTGTTTGACAAAATCGGGATTAATGCGGAGAATTTGCGCTGGATGCGGATGCCGGACGGTATGGAGGTCGGCGGCGGCGGGCTGCAGGCCACAACGGAGGATAACCTGCGTTTAATGAAGCTCTACCTGGACGGCGGCGTTTGGGAGGGTGAGAGGATTCTCACGGCGGATTATGTCCGGTTGGCAACATCATTGCAAAACGACAGCGCCAGCGAGGAAAAGGTCAATCCGCCGGCCAAAGATAATTTCCTGGGGTACGGCTTTCAAATCTGGATGTGCCGTCCCAAGGGCGTCTACAGAGCCGACGGCGCCATGGGCCAGTTTACCATCGTGGTACCGGATAAGGACCTCCTCATTGCCATCACAGAAAACGCCGCGGGCGGACACTGGGCTCAGACAACCCTGGACGTGATGTGGGACTTCCTTGATAAGATTCCCAATGCTGAGAATATGCCGGAAAATCCGACGGCGGCCGCAGCCCTGGCAGCCCGAATGCAGCGGCTGTCGCTGCCGAACGAGCCGTACGCGCCGTTCAGTCCCACGGCGGAGCTTGTTAATGGGACACAGTGGCATGTCAACGCCGGGGCGCTGGTACTGGGGGACAGGATGCGCCAGTTCATGACCGGAGCGGAGCCGCCGGCGGCGGTGACGGGTTTCGGACTGCGTATTTGCGAGGATACCTGCACCTTTGTCTTCCGCCGCGGCACCGAGGAGCTGCCCCTGATTGCCGCCACGGACGGTACCCGGCGGCGCAACATCTTGGACGGCGCTCAGGCGCTCGTCAGCGCCGCTTGGACAGCGCCGGATACGCTGCTTCTGACGATCCGGATGATTGAGGGCTGCTTTATGCAGCGGCTGGAATATAAGTTCTGCGGGACACAGTGCACCATCTCGACCCTAGGCACAGGAACCTTTGGGACCCCGGTACCGGAAGCCGTTACAGCATCGCGCTGCTGAAAAACAAAACGGGGCAGCTTTTCAGGCTGTCCCATTCGGATTATTGATTTGTCTCCGGCCCCGTCACGCCATCACATCGGCCTGAACAAATCCGGAGCGCCGAGCGCCGTGGTGTCCATGTAGCTCCTAACGCTTGTCTCATTTCGGGCAAGCAGCATATCATTGAGCACGGCGAGAATGCTCTTCTCGTCCTCGGCCGGAATATGTATCTCCTTTCCCAGGTCCAGATAATCAAACAGCTTCTCGCTTTTCGGCCACCGAACGGCGGTTTTGTCGCTGTTTGGATTGCCTTTTGAGATGAAGCTCACCCAATAGTTCATGAGCTGATTGCCGAATTCCTTTTCGGCGTCGTTCATACCCTCCGGATTGATGATACACTTTTCGGTTCTCCCGAACAGATAAGGCAGCTCGGAGGAATGGGTTGAGCCGACCAGTTCGCCGCGTTTACCCGGGTCCGGACGGGTTTTATAGTACAGATAGCAGTTTTTGCCGTGCTTGGCGCAAGCCTCGGCTAGCCGGGCTGAGGACATAAAATGCAGGTCGCTGAGCAAGCGCAGAACAGCCAGCAGTGATTGCTTGCTGTCGGCGTGGGCGTATCGGGCAAGGATTAAGTCTCTGACCTCCTGCGGATAAACCGTTTTGACATAATTCTCAAATTGCGACGGCTCGATGGTAATCGTGCCCACCCTCGGCCCGAAGGAGCCGAACTCCTCGCTTGTGGCGCCGACAAGGACGTTCATATCGTTGAATTCGCCCCGGGTGAACAGATTCCAGGGCGTGTCGGGAAGGAAGTAACCGTCCACGCAGAAGTTCGGCGTGTACCCTTTTTCAAGCGTGGCATTGATGAGATCGCAGCCGTCGAGCGAGCGCATCTCCGCGATGCTTTTGCAGTCAAGGCTCTCTGCGAAATGGATGCCATCCCGCTCCATCTCGTTGAGTGTTTTCGGTTCCATCATGCCGCCCATCAGCGGGCAGCCGCTTTCCATAACGATACCGTGGCACAGGCCCTTCATCAGCGGCGACATCAAGAGGCACGAGGCGCCCACAGAACCGCCGGATTGGCCGCCCACTGTGATTTTATCCGGGTCTCCTCCGAAAACGGCGATATTCTCCCGAAGCCAGAGGACGGCCTGACGCATATCGAGGAGCGCGTAATTGCCGCTGGTTCCGCTGGATGACTCGGCTGAGAGCTCCGGATGGCATAGAAAGCCGAACAGACCCAGCCGGTAATTGATCGTCACAACGATGATGCCCTTTTCGGCGAGCTTTTCCCCTTCAAAAAGGGGTGCCATGCCCGTACCGGCGATCATTCCGCCGCCGTGTATCCATACGAAGACAGGAAGCTTTTCCTCCGGTGACTGCGCCGGGGACCAGATATTCAGGTAAAGGCAGTCTTCAGAATCCATTTTCGCAGACAGCTCGAAATCCTCGTAGGGGAAGTGTTCGCGTCCGTCTGCCTGCAGAGCGCCGGAAACGAGCCTGTCGACGACGCGTGTGCCGAACCATTTCGCCGGAGGGACAGGCGCTTTCCAGCGCCTGTCGCCGATCGGCGGCGCGGCATAGGGAATGCCCCGGAATACCTTTTGGCCGTTTTCAACAGTTCCGCGCAGGATCCCTTCTTTTACAACGACATAAGCCTCGCTAAAACTGTGCTTCATTTTGTTTTGCTCCTCTCAGTTATTGTCGAATAATACAAATAATTGTTTTCTATGAACAGGGAATAAGGTATAATCTAGATATCACCATTCGGTGACGTCTTCGCATTTGAACGGTGCTGAAGCTGTACTGTATATTTTGATCTATTTCGAAACAGATGTCAAGCGTATGACAAGCAAATCTCACGTTATACCGAAGAATAAAATCAACGGTTAGGAGTTTTTAAAAGCATGGCTACACTCAAGGAAGTTGCCGACAGAGCGGGTGTCACAATAACCACGGTATCAAGGATGCTGAATAAGCCCGAAAAGGTCAGTAAAAAGACGAGCGACAGGATTCGGCGTGCGATGAAAGAGCTGAATTATAAGCCGAATGAGATCGCCCAATCCCTATCCAAACGCACGAGCAACATGATTGGCCTGATTGTTCCGTCCGCCCGCAACTATTTTTTCTGCAAGATTATCGACAGCATCGAGCATTATACGGCGATCAACGGCTACAAGCTGCTGCTTTGCGCGTCAAACCACGAGCGTGAAAAGGAAATTGAATATTTCAGCATGCTCAAGGCCAACAAGGTCGCCGGCGTCATCATAGCCAGCCGGACGCAGGATATCGGAGAAAGCGTCCAAATGGACGCGCCGATCATCTCCATCGACCGGATGATATCTCCGGTGATACCCTCCGTATGCTCCGACAACTTTACGGGAGGCTGCCTGGCGGCCAGGCATCTCATTGACAAGGGATGCAAAAAACCCGCCTATTTCAGCGGCAGCCCGACCCTGGTCGGCATGGATGCTAATAAACGTCTGCAGGGCTTTGAAAGTGTGCTGCGGGAGCATTCCATGCACCCGGTTGTGTTGGAGCTGTCCGAGGACAGGTTCGTCTCCATGAAATATGAGGATGTTATCGCCGCGTTTTTCGAAGAGCACGGCGATGTGGACGGCGTATTCACCTCCAACGACATCATTGCCGCCGAAATCATCAGGTACTGCGGTCAAAAGGGGATAGAGATCCCAGGGAAGCTGAAGGTCGTCGGCTATGACGATATTGACCTGGCCGGCCTCTTTATGCCGTCCATCACGACGATTCGCCAGCCGATAGACGATATGTGCCGTTATGCGGTCGAGAGCATCATCGGGTATAAGGACAGAGCCATGCCGATTGCGACGACCTTCCCGGTCCGGCTGATCGAGAGGGAGAGCACATAACGCACGCGGCGCTCCGCAATGAAACAAACAATAAACTACAACGGGGAACGCCGGCGATTTACACAAGATCGCCGGCGTCAGTTTTGTGTAAATATCAAATTTGAGTCAATAGAAATGACAATCGGTTGACATTTGGAATCTTATCGCTTATGATTTTTAAATGGAAGATGAAAAAGGTGTTAAACTGATCATTGATTATAGGCGGAAGATAACGATGGAGCTGCGTACGGACGTTTTGAGAGATAGCATATCCTTTTTTGGCAGAACACTATTCGACGGGAACGAAGGTGTCATATTTTTCAACTGGACTGGCGCCGGCTTCGAGCTGACCTTCCGTGGAACAAAGGTTGAAGCGGTGCTGGAAGGCCGAGCCGATTATTTTCCTACCGAGGGAACAAACGTTCCGTGGCTGGCCGTTTTCCTGGACGGTGCACGCGTGCCGGCTCGGATTTTCGATGTGCCCGACGGCCCCGGTGCCTATACTCTCTTTGAATGCCCAACACCTGAAACACATACGATCAGGATCGTCAAACGATCGGAGAACACAAAGGGGCGCGTCGGTATCCGCAGTCTCAGCGTTACAGGTGATATCCTGCCGAAGAAGGCTCCCGCACGCCGTCCGCGTCTTGAATTTATCGGCGATTCCATTACCTGCGGGTTCGGAAACGAGACCGACGAGACGGGTATGTTTAAAACAGCGCTTGAAAACGGCTTTAAGGCTTACGGCGCCGTCGCAGCGGAACTCCTGGATGCCGACTATCACAGCATCTGCATCTCCGGCATTCCGCTCTGCAATTCCTATAATGAAAACTTTACGATCAAACTGCCCGATTTTTCGGATTTTCGGCCGCCGCGGCGCGCAATGGAGGATTACTACGCGTATACGGACCGGTTTCAGCAGGAAGCATCGGGTTTTGCTTCCGGTTTTGAAGAGTGGGATTTCAAGAAGTTCCAGCCCGATGCGATCATCGTGAATCTGGGTACGAACGACGCGTTCCGCTGCAAAGCTTCAGGGAACGATCCGGAAGAGGAGCGGCATTTCGAGAGGCGCTATAAGGAATTCCTGTATTTACTGCGCCACCTCAACGGCCCCGAGCCGGTGATCGGCTGCACGCTGGGCTCCATGGATTACTATCTCTACGACAATATCCTCCGGGCTGCGGACGCATACAAAGCGGAGACCGGCGATAAACGGATATTCTGCTACAAATTCGGGGGCATCTTCCTTTGGGAAGAGGGGATCGGCGCACTGGACCATCCGTCGGCAAAGACACATGAACGCATGGGAAAAGAGCTGGCCGATGTCCTGAAGAAATGGATCTGACTACAACACAATGGAGAATTGATGATGGCAAAGCCTGAAAACAAAATTTTCCTGATTACATATCCGGACTCGCTGGGCGCAAACATACAAGAGCTTCATCAAATCCTGAATACGCATTTCAGCAAAGCTTTAGGCGGCGTGCATCTCCTGCCGTTCTTTCCGTCGTCGGGAGACAGAGGCTTTGCTCCCACGGATTACAGCAAGGTGGATAACGTCTTCGGCACATGGGATGACGTTCAGCGTCTTGCCGGCCATTACAGGCTGATGACGGACTTCATGATCAACCATATCTCGGCCCAAAGTGCTTATTATCAGGACTTCCTGGCGCTTAAGGATAATTCGGCTTACCATGATATGTTTATCCGATATAAGGACTTTTGGCTGGGCGGGGAACCGAGCGCCGAGGAGATTGAGCGAATTTATAAACGAAAGCCAAAGGCGCCTTATGCCATCGCACAGTTTGCCGACGGCACGGAGGAAAAGGTGTGGTGTACCTTCAGCGACGAGCAGATCGACCTGGACTGCAGCGCCGGGACCACGCGGGAGTTTTTTAAGCGAACCTTGGCGCATTTGGCTGAGATGGGTTCTTCGGTCGTCCGGCTGGACGCGTTTGCCTATGCCGTGAAGAAAGCAGGCACAAGCTGCTTTTTCATTGAACCAGAGATCTGGGAGCTGCTGTCCTTCTGTGCCGATGTCTTAAAGCCGCATCGGGCAACGATTCTGCCGGAGATACACGAACACTATTCCATTCAGCTGAAGCTGGCGGAAAAGGGCTTCACGGTTTACGATTTCGCTCTTCCGATGCTGCTCATCAATGCCACATATTACGGGAAAACAACGTATCTGAAAAACTGGCTCAGCATTTGCCCGAGAAAGCAGTACACAACGCTGGATACCCATGACGGACTCGGAGTCGTTGACGTCAGAGGGCTGCTGCCGGATGAGGAGCTTGACAGAACACGGGAAGATATATTCCGGTACGGCGCCAACGTGAAGAAAATATACAACACGTCCAGATACAACAACCTCGACATCTACCAGATCAACTGCACATATTATTCGGCTCTAGGGAACGACGACGACGCATATCTTCTCTCGCGCGCGGTGCAGTTCTTTGCACCGGGGACGCCCCAGGTCTACTATGTGGGCCTGCTGGCCGGACGGAACGATATCGAACTCCTGGAGAAAACAAAAGAAGGGCGAAATATCAACAGGCATTATTACAGCGCGGATGAGGTTACCCGGGAAGTGGAAAGGCCGGTCGTTCAAAAGCTGATCAGGCTCATGGAATTCCGCAACGGCCATTCCGCTTTTGACGGCGGCTTTGAGCTCTTGGAGTGCGGTGACAACGCGCTGCGGGTCCGCCGAACGAATGACGGCGAATTCGCCGAGCTGGATGCCGATTTCACAAACAAAAGCTTTACAATCCGGTATTCCGGACCGAAAGGGACAGAGGTCCTGGTTGTCTAAAGGGGGTATGCAGTGATGGTCGATGTTGTCGCGCTGGGCGAACTGCTGATCGATTTTGTACCTCGGGGCAGCAGTCCGGCCGGAAACGACATTTTCGAGGCCTGTCCGGGCGGCGCGCCGTGCAACGTGCTGGCGATGCTGAGTAAGCTCGGTAGAAAAACGGCGTTTATCGGAAAGCTCGGCAACGATATGTTCGGACGCAGGCTTAAAACGACGGTCGAAGACTTGGGAATCGAAACGCGTGGAATTGTTCTCGACCGAAGCGTCAATACGACACTGGCCTTTGTTGCCACCGGCGCGGACGGGGAGCGCAGCTTCGCGTTTTACAGAAACCTCGGCGCCGATATGATGCTGCGGGAGGAGGAGCTCGACAGGACGCTGCTCGAAAACTGCAGGATGTTTCATTTCGGCACCCTATCCATGACGCACCCCCGTGTCCGCACGGCGACGCGAACCGCCGTTCAAAACGCGCGGAAGAGCGGAGCGCTCATATCGTTTGATCCGAACCTGCGCCCGCCGCTCTGGGATAGCCTGGCGGAAGCAAAAACGCAAATCGAATGGGGCTGTGCCCACTGCGACATCCTGAAAATTTCGGATGATGAGGCGGAATTCCTAACCGGAATCCCTGACGCGGAGGAGGCTGGAAGGGTTATTCGAGGCCGCTTCCCCAACATCGGACTTGTTTTTGTCACATGCGGACCAAACGGCAGTATCGCTTTTTACCGTGACCTTGTCGTGAGTGCCGAAGCCTTTGCCTTTCCGAATACGATCGACACCACCGGCGCCGGCGATACCTTCTGCGGCTGCTGCCTCGATAGGGTACTCCTTGAGGGGCTTGAGAATTTAACGAATGAAAAAATACAAGAAACGCTGCGTTTCGCAAGTGCCGCGGCAGGCATTGTCACGACGAGAAAAGGCGCCATGTTGGCCATGCCGGAAAAATACGAGATACAGGAGCTCATGTATGGCAAAAGTAACGTTTAAAAAGATCGGAAAGATCTACGAAAAAAACGTCGAAGCGGTGCGCGACTTTGACCTTGAGGTGAACGATAAGGAGTTTGTCGTCCTTGTCGGCCCGTCAGGCTGCGGGAAATCCACCACGCTCAGAATGGTCGCCGGACTTGAGGACATTACTTCAGGAGAGCTGTATATCGGTGACCAGCTGGTCAACGATGTTGCGCCGAAGGACCGGGATATCGCAATGGTGTTCCAGAATTATGCGCTGTACCCACATATGACTGTTTATGAAAATCTGGCGTTTGCTTTAAAGCTGCGGAAGCTGAAAAAGAGCGAGATAGACAATAAAGTCCGGGAAGCAGCTGAGATTCTCGATATCACAGACCTGCTCGAGCGGAAACCGAAGGCACTATCGGGCGGCCAGCGCCAGCGTGTGGCGATTGGGCGTGCCATCGTGCGCCATCCGCAGGTATTCTTAATGGACGAACCGCTGTCGAATCTGGATGCCAAGCTGAGAAACCAGATGCGGGCGGAAATCATCAAGCTCCGGCAGAGCGTGGATACGACCTTCCTTTATGTCACCCATGACCAGACAGAAGCGATGACGCTGGGAGA
>JAAYBH010000270.1 GCA_012718935.1 Clostridiales bacterium | reverse complement strand
GTTACAGAGTGTTGTATCAACTAAGAATACTTTCTTTCCCATTACTTGCTCCCCCTCTCAACCCAGGCGGAAGCGTTCAATCCGGAAGCCCGGTCATATGGACGGTTCCAAGCCTCGGGATATTCTCTCCTGTATTTGTCGTACTCTTCAAGGCTGAGCCGTTGTACATCAACCAGGAACGATGTGGTCGCCTGGCCGCCGGCATGCCTGGATGTGAGTCCTTTCGGCGTGATGAGGTTGATCGCGCCGCCGCGGTCCAGCTTACCCGGGATGATGATGTCCGTGCGGGCGCCGTGGTCGACGGAGACTGCACCCGGCATGATGCGTTCAATTACAAGAGCTCCGCACAGCACGATGCCGCGCTCGTTGAACACTTTGACGATATCGCCGTTCTTGATGCCTCTCTTTTCGGCATCCTTTGGATTGATCCAGCAGGGCTCGTAGAGATAGCCGTCGAAGCCCCTGATCTTGCCGGTCATCGCTTCCTTTGTCCATGGAATATCGTCGGCCTGCGCGTGTACGCGCCATCTCGGATGGTTGGTGATAATCAGCAGCGGGTACGTCCGTGCCCTAGAGCTGGAGAGGCGCTCGTCGTGGGTGATGCCCTTCTCGATCCATTGCGGGTACGGAGGACGTTCCTCGTCGTTCGGGAAAAACTTCTCGAGATTTGTTGAACAGAATTCCAATTTTCCTGTCGGCGTCGGCAGAGGATTCTTCACGGGATCCTTGTAGAACTCGTACATACCGGCGGGAAGCTTTTTCCAGTTCTTGGATACCGGGATGACCATATAATCCTTCTCCTGGAACTCATCCCAGGAAACGATCTTATCAAAGTTCATTCCCTTGTAGACGCCTTCGACATACTGGTCATTCGTTCTGCCGATGGTGACTTCTTTTTCCATGCCGAGCTTCTTGGCGATTTCGACAACGCACTCAAAGTCGCTCTTCGATTCGCCGACCGGCGGGATGGCCTGGCGCATGTTGATCATGGACTGGAAGTGTTCGCCGTCGCGGACGCAGGGCATGATGTCGGAAACTTCGAGAGTGGTGTTTGCCGGCAGGACGATATCCGCGTAAATGCAGTCATTTTCCAGCCACGGGTGCTGGGCCAGCACAAACTCGATCTGCGGGCTGCGGATCGTCATGCCGATATCGAAGCCGTCGCCCCAGCAGGTCTGACGGCAGGGGGTGTCCGTCCACACCATGTGGATCGGAGTGCCGTCATAATCGATCTTTTCGTAAGTTGATTCAAGGTCTCTCTCGTCGTGCTTGAGGTTGGGCTTATTCTGAGTGGAGCCAAACTTAAAGCGAAGGTCACCTTTTTTGCAAGGATAGGTATACTTGACGCACTGATCGATGGGCTCTTCCTCATGGCCGCCGGTGCCCCAGAATTCAAGGTACTTGTCGGTGCCCTTCTTGATGGCTTCCTCGATGAGGGTCTTCGGTATGAGCTGCTTGCCCCATGCCTGCGGCGTGCCGCGGTGCGGGTTGAAGATCCTTTCATGAAGCTCGGGATCCTTTTGCTTGAGTGTTTCAAAGGTACCCGAATACTCCTGGAAGCCTTTCGAGGTGTCGGAATTGGCGATGTCGTAGTTCAGCTGGTCCCATGTAATGTTCTTCGGCATACCCATGTAAGCGATCTGAGCATGGTGCTGACCGGGCTTGCCCAGGCCCTGCATGCCTAAAAGGATACACTCAAGGCGCGCGGGCTCTGTGGCGTACGGCCCGCGGATATATCCGCCGCCGAAATAGTGGCCGGTGGATGTGGCTCTCGTGGCCCAACGCCGGGCAAGAGCTTTGATCGTGTAGGAGGGAACGCCGCACTTTTCGGAAGCCCATTTCGGGGTTTTCACGACGCCGTCAACCTTGCCGAGCACGTATGCTTCGATCTTGTCCATTCCGACCGTGTGCGTAGCAACATATTCCTTGTCGTATGTACCTTCGGTGACCCAGGTATAGATGATGGCCAGCTGGAGGGCCGCGTCGGTATTCGGGAGAACAGGGATCCACTTGTTGGCGTGGATAGCCGCAGAGTAGTTGAGGTCGGGGCAGATGTAGACCTGCTCCATGCCTGCCTTCTGCCAGAAGAACATCAGGCGGCTGGCAAACTGCCCGCGGAAGCCCCAGGGGGTGGTTTCAAGGTCGCCGCCCTGGACAACGAGCAGCTCGGTATTTTCCGTCATGTCGTTGACAAGGTTCTCTGCGGGGGCCATGTTGCCGATAAAGCCCTTGCCCCACACGTGCTTGGCGCCCCAGTACCAGCCTTCCCAGCTGTCCGGGTTTCTGACCTGCTGGGTGAAGCCGCCCATCTTGTTAAGGAGCAGCGTGCAGCAGCCGTGCGGCGCGTGGATCAGCTTGCTTTCGGAGTGACCGTCGCACTGCACAAGGATCGCCAGGGGGCCGTATTCCTTATGAATACGCTTGATTTCGGACGCGATGAGATCCGTCGCCTCGTCCCAGGAAATGCGCTCGAACTTACTGGAGCCGCGGTTCTGGGGGTTGCGCTCGCCGTTGGGGTCCCAGTCGACGCGTTTCATCGGGTACGGTACGCGGTTCGGCGAATACGTCCTCTTCTTGTACGCCAGACCCCATGGGGGGGGGCAAGACTTGCTCAGAGGCTTGAACTTGACGCCGTTGCGCTCCATCTCCCATGGATTGAAGCTGTCGTAATCGTACTTCGCGTCATAATGCAACGGTCTGATGCGAACGACTTTTCCATCCTTGACGTCGACGTTGGCGGGGCAGGCTCCGAAAATGCCTCCGCTCAGGTTGACCGCCTTGATAACGGTCTTGTCTGCTCCTGCGAGCGGGGGCGCTGTGCCGGGGAATGCTTTGGATTTTTTGTTTTCTGCCACGTGATTCTCTCCCTTCGTGTGTTTTATGTATTTATGACTGCACATCAGTGCAAGGTAATAATATGAGGTATGACGGAGAGATAGACAAGAAAATAAGATAATGTGAATTACGTTATAAAACTATGTCATTTCTGTTTAACACTATTCTATTTTTAAATAGTAACACCAAGCATTGAATAAATCAACCGCAATGTGGGGTGCACAATAATCAAATTATTCGATCAAAATTTGTCGTTTTTGAATAGTGCTATTCAAAATTTGAATAAATGATCTTGACCATGATGGTGACCGGTGTTATAATCCTCCTGATATATCGGAAGCCCGATAAACCGGGTTTTTCCAGATATCTTATTGGGGGGACAGCATTGGACATTGAGAATTTGAAATATTTCATATCCGTGGCGCAGCTGTTGAACTTTTCAGAAGCAGCCCGGCAAAATAACGTCACCCAGCCAAAAATCAGCCGGAGCATACTTGACCTGGAAACCCAGCTGAAAGCAAAGCTGCTCTTCCGGACGAACCGGGATGTTTCACTGACACCTGAGGGCGAGACATTTTTGCCCTATGCCATTGATCTCGTGGATATGGCGGCCAAAGCCTCCGATATGGTTGATCAGGTCCACAGCGGGCGGACGGGATATCTCTCCATCGCAACCGTTTCCACCACGAGCCGCACTCTGGCGTCGTTTCTGTCAGTTTTCTCCACGCGATATCCCGATATCATGATTGACATTACCCAGAATACCGGCAAGACGCAGGCGATGGCCATGATGGAAAACAGATTCGATTTTCACTTTGCCCATCTGGTCATGCTTCCCAAGGACGGGCGCCTTGATTATATCGTCACGCACCGCGACAAGCTCGTGCTTGTGGTGCCGAAAGGCCACAGCCTCACACAGGGCAAGCTGGATTTTGACAAGCTGTTCCAAGAGAAGTTTATTATGATTTCCCAGCCTGAAAGCCCCCAGCTCTATGGCAAGGTCATGGAAATCTGTGCTGCCCACAATGCAATGCCAAAGGTCATTCATCGTTATGACAAGGCTGAATCTGTTCTCTTATCGGTCGGTTCCGGACTCGGTGTTTCCATACTGCCTATGGGCCTGACCAGAGCCTTCCTGCCGGACGCTGTGGATGTCATACCGCTTGATCCGGAGGGTTATGAAATCGACTATGTCTGCGCCTGGCCCAAACAAAGTCAAAATCCGTGCTCAAGAATCTTTGTCGATGTGATGAGAGAGTATTTCAAATCTCCGCTGGAATAATACGACTGGAATAATACGAATTTAAGAGCGGGATGACCCTGTAAAAATGGGCCATCCCGCTTACCTTTATGAATAAAAGGTCTCGCTTAACTTCTGGGCTTCGTCTCTGATCCAGCCGTTGACGCGCTGAACGTCAGGGTCATTCAGGTCCAGCGACTTGACGCCGCCGCTGAAAACATATCCCCCGCCCGGCGCCAGCAGCTCAAATGTATCACGGACAGTCTGTCGGACCTCTTCCTCGTCGACATCCGTCCAGCGAATCGGCAAGTCGTATTCATACCCGCCGTTGATGACAAGCTGATTGCCGTATCTGTTCTTTATTGCCTTCAGGTCATTGACAGGCTGGGCAGGATCCCACACCTTGACCCCAAGCTCGACCATAGACGAAAGCAGATCTTCGCAGCGGCCGCAATTGTGATAGAAAATCGGTACACCCGCGTTGACAACCGGGTCAAGGATTTTTTTATAGCGGGGTACCAGCAGCTTCTCAAATACCTGGGGAGATACAAAGGGCTGGAGCTTGGACGCCGTGTCGTCAAGCAGGTAGTATCCGTCGGGTTTGTAATAATACAGCACATTTTTTGTAATATAGAGCGTGTTCTCGAGCATGAAATCAAAAAGCTCCTCTACTGTTTCGGGCTCTTCGAAAATCGCACACAGGCCTTCTACGAAACCCATGAAGCTGATAAACTGCTGAAACAGATCGCCCATACCGCTGATGACAAACAGGGATTGCTCAGGGTCCTTCAATAGTGTTTCCCGGTCCTTGATTGCTGCCGCTTCCCAGTCAAAATCACCGTATTCGGGCATTTTTATCGCATCGCGCCATTTTGTGATGTCCCGCAGTATGAAATTGTTCGGCTCGGGGATTGCGCTGTAATTTGTCTCCTTATTTGTCACATGGCGTACGCCCCAGGGGTCAATACCACCCTGGGGGCCCCTGAAGCCGCCCATGATCAAGGGGTCGCCCATGGTGTAAATCGGCGGCTTTGATGACCCAAACGACGATATCGGGACATATTGCGGAATCTCCCCTTTTAATACGCGGAGAAAATTCTCTTTTTGTGTGAGTCTGGCGGATATAGCAGATCACTCCCCATTCTGTAAGTTTTTGAGCTTGTTGTCCTGTATCCATCTTTAAATATATGATTCAAATTGCCGGGTGTCAACAGCGATTCAGCTTCTCAAAAGGTTTACCTTTTCCGGGTCTCCGTCATATGATGGTATGGCCTCAGAAAGGAGCTGAGCATATTGACCGATCGGGAAGATATGAATACGGCATACGTATTAAAAGATTATGGCCCGCGCCCTTTCGTCATAAATATTGAAAAAGCAACCCGGCAGAACGACACGTTTCGCACCGCGTTATGGACAGGAAATCACTTTCAGGTGACCCTGATGAGTTTAAACGTCGGTGAGGACATCGGAACCGAGATCCATCCCGAGCTCGACCAATTCCTTCGGATTGAGCAGGGCCG
>JAAYBH010000269.1 GCA_012718935.1 Clostridiales bacterium | reverse complement strand
TCCTGCAGATATGCCGAGACGGGTGAATTGTCAAATTCCATGTTTTCGGCAAACCGGACGAGCCCCGGCAGCGGGAGGAGATCGACGATATCCTCGCAGTCGAGGCGGGTGATGAGCTTTTTGAGCTTCTCCTCTTTTAAGGCCAGGGCCGTCGCCGTGACAAGGATGCGCTTGTCCTTATGGTTTTCAACAGCCGGCTTGACAGCCGGCTCCATGCCGATGACCGGAATGCAATAGTCTCGCCTTAAATCCTCGATAGCGACGCTGGTGGCTGTATTGCAGGCCACCACAAGGGCGCCGGCTCCCTGCCTGACGAGAAAATCCGCCGCGCCGAGAACATAACCGCGGACCTCCTCCTTCGTTTTTGTACCATAAGGGACGTTCCGCGTATCGGCGTAATACAAAAAGTCGGCGTTTTTTATTGTTTTAAGCGCGTCGCTGAGGACCGTAATCCCACCGACGCCGGAGTCAAACATACCTATGGTCATTTCCAGGCACCTCATATGAACAAAGCATGGGAAATACTATGAGGTTATCATACCTTTGCGAAATTCATCTGTCAACTTTTCTGCCTTTCAGCTTTAAGCCGCTCTCCAAGGGCGTCGGCTGTGAGAATTGCATCATAAAGCATTTTGCCGGTTACAGGGAAGGGCATGTTGTGAGACGGTTTGCCGGGTTCGGCGGCGTCGTCGGCGGCGCGGTGGAGAAGGTCCCGGCTGACACTGCCGCAGCCCAGGTCGGAGAGCGTGACGGGCAAGCCGACGCTGAGGCAGAACTCGTAAATTTCTCGGATGACAGCCTTGGGGCGGTTCTCGACGAGGAGGTGGACGAGCAAGCCGAAGGCCACCGTCTCGCCGTGGAGATATCGGTGGATTTCGGGAATGACCGAGAAACCTTCGGACAGCGCGTGGGCGACGGCGACGCCGCCGCTCTCGAAACCGAGGCCGCTTAAAATCGTGTTAGCTTCAACGACCTTCTCGAATTCGCGCGTGACCGTTTGCTTTTCACAGGCGATTTTTGCATTGAATCCATATTCAATTATAGAATCCAGGCAGAGCCTGGCAAGCGCCATGGCGATGCCTGTGATATGCCCGCCGAAGTTATTGCGTGCGTTCGACTGTTGACAGGCATCCGCTTCAAACCAGGTGGCCAGGGCGTCACCCATTCCGGCGACCAGTGTCCGGACTGGCGCTTTTACGATAATATCGGTGTCAACCAGTACAAGTGCGGGGTTTTTCTTCAGCGGGCGCAAGCGGCTAAACGTCCCATCCGGATTGTATACGACAGTGAGGGCGCTGCACGGCGCGTCGTTGGAGGCCACAGTCGGGACGACGACGGCAGGGACATCGATTTCCTCGGCGGCGGCCTTGACGGCATCGATAACCTTTCCGCCGCCGCTGGCCATGAGGACGTCGCAGCAGGTTTGTTTACAGAGCGCCGCCAGCCGCTCGATCTCAGCATCGCTCGTTTCACCGTTGAATGATTCTTCAATATATCGGATATGCTGCGCCTCAAAGCTTTTTCTGCGGCCTGCCCGCGTTGCTGTGAGGCCAGTCCTTCCTCCGACGACCAGTATGCTGCCGCCAAGCGGAGCGACATGCGCGCCGATCTCATGGATCGCGCCGGCGCCCTGGACATACCGGCCGGGCGCGCAGAAAATTTGTGTCGTGAAATCCATGACTCATCCTCCATGATTTTTAAAGGGCGACTGATCGTCGCCCCGGCAGATTTATGAATTATTAAGTACCGAAAGCGGCGCAGCCTCAATCATCGACGTCTACAATTTCAATATAATTCTTCAGAAACATGGGCGCGACGAGCCTGTAATCGGGGAGCTTTGACGCGATGTCCCGCGTGGCGTAATAGATTGCCAGGCCGTTGACGCTTGTCCAGAACAAAATCGACAGCTCCATCGGATCGCCGTCAACGACGCTGCCCTCGATCTGGCCTTTTCGGAAGATCTCCGCCATGATCCTGTAGGAGATGTCGCGCTTCTTGTCCAGCTGTACCTGTGCCTCATCGGAAATATCCGCCTGATACGTAGCCTGGGCGATCATCCGGCATGTCTGACGGAACCTGTAGCTCGTCTCAATGGTTTTGAATAATATCCGGAGGGCGTACATGATTTTTTCGCCGAATGTCTTGCTCATTTCCCGGACGTAGCGGGCGGTCTCATTGATCTTTTCCACAGAATCAGTGACAAGATCGATGTAAATGGCTTCTTTCGACGGGTAATAGTAATACATGAGCCCCTGCGAAATATCCGCCGCTTCGGCGATATCCTGAATGCGTGTGGAGTAGTAGCCCTTCAGGGAAAACTGATTGAGCGCCGTTGTCAGTATCAGCTCCCGCTTGGCGTCGCGTATCCTTTTGTTCTGCGCCGCAGTCCTTGCCACGTCAGGTTCCCTCCTATCCCGGTGAATCCGAATTCAAAACACAAAATGCCCGCGGCTGCAACATACGTGCAGCCTGCAGCTATCGATAAAAACACATCTTTTGCACTGCCCGATTGAATTTAAGTTCAATATATGCCCCGAAAAAGCGTTTGTCAAGAGCAATCAGGATAATATTGTCATGCGGTATGGGGGGATGATTCCTTGTCCTTTTACATTTTGACATATTATTGATGTTGAGTTCAGTCGAAGTCTGGCATATAATAGAAAATAATTTTCAGCGGCAGGTGAGCATGACAAAAAAAGAAAAAATCATGAAACGCACCGTCTTAGCAATCTTCGTGGTCTATATAATATTTCTGCTCAGGCTCGCAGTTTTTCGGGACGATTTCTTAGAATATAGGCTGTTTGAGCACGGCACCCTGAACTTTGTTCCCCTGGCGAACTATCTGAAGCTCCTAAAAGCGCATGCGTATCGGTTTGCGTTCTACCAGTTCGTCGGGAACATCGGCTGGTTTGTCCCGTTCGGTTTCCTGCTGCCGTTTTTCACAGGCAAACCAGAAAAGCTCGGGTTGATGCTGGTATATGGTTTTCTGCTGTCATTGATGATTGAGTTGTCGCAGTTGGCGTTCGGCACAGGCGTGACAGAGTTTGACGACCTGATTCTCAACACTTTCGGCGCTGCGGTCGGCTTCTGGCTGTTCGGTCTATGCCGCCGCCTGGCGGAGCGAAAAAAATAGGTTTAATGCTTTATACCCTAGTCGTTGTTAACCTCGTCGTAGGGCGGGGGCTTGCTCCCGCCGCGTCCGTGCCGCGTTGCGCCGACAGGCAAGGGTCGCCGAGGGCGGCGACCCCTACGGCAAACTCCCGTGCCGCGTTGCGCCGACAGGAAAGGGCCGCTGATGGCCACAAAGATAATAATGGAGGTTTAATATGCTGCTGAGTGCTGAAATGGAAAAGATGCTCCGGTCAAATGGGGTTTACGATGTGGGATTCTGCCGCGTGCCCGATTCGCCCTGCGGACTTGATTACGCGGTGTCCATCGTTGCGGCCTTGTCGGATGCCGTTATTGACGAGATAACGGATGCGCCGACGCACACCTACTTCCATCACTACAGGACGGTGAACGCATTTATCGACAACATGCTGCTGCGGACCGGTCAGATGCTGCAGAACGAGGGATTCAGGTATATCCCCGTAGCTGCCTCCCAGACGATCAATCTGGGCGGCGTACGGGAGCATTTTGGCCGATATTCCCATAAAAAAGCAGCTGTCCTGGCTGGGCTTGGTACGGTTGGCCGGAGCACACTGTTTCTGCACAAGAAGCTCGGTCCCCGCGTCCGTCTTGGGACGCTGTTTACAGACTGTCAGCTCACGGGAACAAGCGCATCAGCAGAATCCGTCTGCGGCGGCTGCCGGCTCTGCGCCGACGTCTGCCCGGCAAAAGCAATCAACGGCGCGGAATGGCGTCCCGGCCTCGAACGTGACGTATTGTTTGACGCGAAAGCCTGCAATGATTATATGCGCGCCCATTTCATGGACATCGGCCGCGGCGCCGTCTGCGGGATATGCATGAAGGTTTGCCCAAACGGCAATATGTAGTAATG
>JAAYBH010000268.1 GCA_012718935.1 Clostridiales bacterium | reverse complement strand
AGTTGCTGCAACCAGAAAACCTAGTTGCAGCAACTGTTTCAGCTATGGTGCCGGTGACCGGGATTGAACCGGTACGAGGTGTTAACCTCACGGGATTTTAAGTCCCGGGCGTCTGCCAGTTCCGCCACACCGGCGTCTGCGGATTTGCGCCCGCGCAAATTTTGAATATCTGCTATAGTAGCATTTTAGCATTTGAATGTCAAGCAAAGCGGGGCGGAAAAAGCGCCTTAACAGGCGTCGCGGCGGCGGAGGATATCCTCTGCCTGCATGAGCTGTTCGACTGTATTGACGCCGATGATCTCGCTGCCCAGCTCCAGCGTGCAAATGCCGATTGCAGAGCCCTTTGCTTTCAGGATGGCCGGGACGTCCGTCAGATAATATTCGCCCTGGGAGTTATTGTTTTTAAGCTTCTTTAAGGCCGGAAGCAGTTTTTCGGCTTCAAACATATATAGGCCGGTATTCAGTTCATTAATCGCTTTTTCTTCCGCCGTGCAGTCTTTGTCCTCGACGATTTTCAGAAAACCGCCGTTTTCGTCCCGGACGATCCTGCCGTAGGGCAGCCGCTCGTCAGACCGGCCGCTCAGGATGGTACAGTCGTTTTTGCCTTCATGATGCGCCGACACGAGCGTTTCGTAGGTGGCGCGCGTCAACAGCGGCATGTCGCCGTAGCAGACGAGGACGCTGCCGTTAAAATCCCTCAATTGGCCTTCGGCCGACATGACGGCGTGCCCTGTCCCCAGCTGCTCTTCCTGAAGGGCGTACGTGTAACCGGGGAACTGTGCCATCACGTCCTCCCGCTTGTAGCCGGCGACTATGATAATATCTTCTTTGTTAATAAAGGAAATGGCGTCCAGCACCCAGCCGAGAAGGGGCCGCCGGCAGGCCACGCGCATGACCTTCGGCAAATCGCAGCCCTCCGTCTGCAGCCGCGTGCCCTTTCCCGCCGCCAGCACGACGGCCTTCAGTTGCTTTTTCATTAATACCCCTGCCTTTAAAGGCTCCTATCGAGATCGAATGAATTCGATCTCTTGGGAGCATGTCGCCGCTTGCGGCGACTGAGGATTTAGCCTGTGCCGCGGAACGCCGCATACGCCGGACGGCCTATGGCCGTCCCTACGGTTATTACATATTTTATCACACGCTGACCTTATACGGCAACTGCGCGGGCGGCGAGCATGTGCCAGTTCTCCGACTGCCGCGCCCGGGTGATTGCCAGCCCGCTGGTTTCCAGAGCGGCGCGTACCTCGTCCTGCCGGCCGTCGATGATCCCGGAGCAGATGAAGACGCCGCCCTCTGCCAGAAGGCCACCGACAAGCGGCGCCAGAGGAATGATGACATCGGCGATGATGTTGGCGAAAACAATGTCATACCGCCGGTTCCCTGCTACATCCTCCAGCGTGTTTCCCTCAAGGACATTTCCCGTATGGATGTCCAGCAGGGCGGGGTCGAGCCCGTTGAGGGCGGCGTTGTCCCGGCAGACGGCGGCGGCGTCCGGCGCGATATCGCAGCAGACGGCCCGAGCCGCTCCCAGAAGCAGGGCGGCCACAGCCAGAATGCCGCTGCCGCAGCCCAGGTCCAGGACGTTTTCGGCGCTGTGGTTTTCAAGTTCCTCGAGGCACATCCGCGTGGACGCGTGAGCGCCCGTCCCGAAGGCCAGCTTCGGCTCAATGCGGAGGACGGTCCTGCCCGGATTTTCGGGGATCGGTTCCCACTCCGGTACGATCAGCAGGCGGTTTCCGATCTCCAAGGGCTTAAAGTACTGCTTCCAGTTGTTCAGCCAGTCCTCGTCGCGCACCCGCCGGACGGAAAATGACTCCCCCGGCAGACGGCTCTTGTATTCTTCAAGCAGGGACAAACCCTCCCCGCTGTCCTCCAGATAAAACTGCAGGGATGTTCTTCCCCGAATCCTGTCGAAAACCTCGTCGTCGACATAGTCCCAGGACGCCGGGTTGTCGTCAAGAAATTCCCGAATCGACGCCTCATCGTTGACGACGAGGCCTGTGATCCCCAAGTCCTCCAGCCGCCCCATCAGCCCGTCCAGCCCCTCCGGCGCCGTGCTGACGGTAATTTCAAGCCAGTCCATTTTATGCCTCCAAAATAAGCTGGTAGGATTCTATCCCATTTCATCATAAATTGCAACACGACGGGGCGCTTTTATAAGCGCCCCGTGTTTCTCTATCTGTTGCTGAATTCAAAAGGCCTTCCCCTGGACGCCCTTTTCCTCCAGCATTGTCATGATGACGGAAACGGCGCCGAGGATGCCGGTAAAGGATGTGTTGATGATCAGGTCGTAATTGTGCAGGTTGCCCCAGGGCTGACCGGTATAGTACTTGTAGTAATTGGCACGGCTCTTGTCGATTTTCCTGATTTTCTCCGCCGCCGTAACCGACGGGTATTGATATTCCTCCACGGCCCGGCGGGCGCGGTCGTCAAGGTCGGCGGTGATGAAGAGCCTGACCAGCGCGGGGTCCTCCCGCAGGATGTAATCGGCGCAGCGGCCGACAATGACGCAGCTGTTTTTGGCGAGCTCGCGGATGACCTCGGCCTGGGCAAAAAAGGTCTTGTCGTTCACCGGCGTATCGAAATACGTCATTGCCTGAGTGAAGGACGATGCTGCCGAGATATTGAAAATCAGGCTGTTTGTCACGTTTTCCTCGTTTTGCTCGATGAACTTGTATGACAGGCCGCTTTTCTCCGCTGCCATTTGGATGATCGATCTGTCATAAAATTCGACGCCGAGCCGCGCGGCGAGCTTTTCCCCGATGAGCCGGCCGCCGCTGCCGAATTCGCGGCTGATCGTAATAATGAATTTATCCATATTTACCTCCGTAATATTTCCCAAGCATGGACGAATTGTCTTTTGAACCGATAAACAGCTGAAACGGACAGAAATATTTGTTGGTATTGACATTATCATCATATCATAAACGAAGCCGATTTCAAACGGATATTTGTTATGATAATTGTAAAACATCTTTACATTTATGCCGCGTTCCATTACTATTGTCATACTACGATGCGCCGTCAGGAGGTGTGTTACTTTGCTCGACGAGCTTCTCAAAAGAGATTTCGTTTTTACGGATAACTCCAACGGATGGATTTTGCTGAAAAAGGGCTTGAAACCGGGGCAGAGACCCGACATCATGAATATCACGGCCCCTGATATCGTCGGAGACCTTCAGCGGAAGGCCGTTGAAGCGGGCAGCGATATTGTCTTCACCAATACCTTCGGCGCGAACGCCAAGACGCTCAAGGCGACGGGGTATACCGTCCGGGAGCTTGTGGGGGCCGCTGTCGCCGTGTCAAAGAAGGCGTGCGCGGGCCGTGCGCTGACGGCATTGGACGTTGGTCCCATCGGTGAATTCATCAAACCCTTCGGCACGCTGAGCTTCGACGAATCCTATGGGCTGTACCGGGAACAGGCTGTTGCGGCCGAGGAAGCCGGGGCTGACCTGGTGGCTGTCGAGACGATGAGCGACCTCTACGAGGTTAAAGCCGTTATGCGGGCAGTCAAGGAGAATACGCGGCTGCCCTTATTCGTCATGATGACCTTTGACAAGAGCGGCCGGACGTTTACCGGCTGTCGGCCGGAGAGCTTTGCCGTCACGGCGGAGGCGCTGGGTGCCAAAGCCATCGGCATCAACTGCTCTCTGGCGCCCGCCGAGATATTCCCGATCGCCGAAAAGCTCATAAAAAGCACGAGCCTGCCGGTTATCATAAAACCGAACGCCGGACTTCCCAACAGCATGACGGGCGGATATGATATCAGCCCCGAGGAATTCGCGCGGCAGATGGCGCCCTTCGCGTCCCTGGGCGTAAAGATCGTCGGCGGCTGCTGCGGAACGTCCTCCGATTATATCAGAGAGCTCAAAAAGACGTTTTCCGGTCTGAAACCGGCCGATTTAAAGGGGGCCGCCGGTGAGCGGGACGCGAGCCCGCGCATCTGCACATGGCTTCGGATCGAGAGTGTTGACGGGCTTGCATACGACCCGTCGATGCAAAAATTCGCGACAGAAGAGGAGATCATCGAGAACGCCGTGGAGCAATCCGACAGCAGCGAAAAAATCGTCACGGTTTTCCTGCCGGAGCAGCTCGCTGAAGCGCGGGCGGGGCATATTATACGCAGCGTGCAAAGCCAGATCGACAAGCCTCTGTATCTCATTTCCGACAATCTGCTCACGCTGTCGGCGGCGTTGCACCATGTCACGGGTACGCCCGCGATATCAAGTCCTGCCGGCGACAAAAGCGCGCTTCTGGCGATCGCATCGAAATACGGCGCGGTGGTCATATAAATTTGAGAACCGGAGAAACACAAAGTGAAAAACGCTTTTTTGCCCGCTGATATTCTGCTCCCCCGCAATGGGGATATGACAAAATGGAGCGTCATCGCCTGCGACCAGTTTTCGTCGGAGCGCGGCTACTGGGAACGTATTAAAGAAACCGTCGGCGCCGCGCCCTCCACTCTGAAGCTGATTGTCCCCGAAGCGTATCTGGGCGAGGTGGATACAGCCCGGAGCGCTGCAGACATCGCCGCGAAGATGGGGGAATACCTTCAGGCAGGACTCTTGAAGCCGTACGGCAACTCCTTTATATATGTTGAACGGACAATATCCGACGGACGCGTCCGCCGGGGACTCATCGGCTGCCTCGACCTGGAGCTTTATGACTATACGCCCGGCGCCGCGGCGCCGGTGCGCGCCAGCGAGAATACAATCGTCTCCCGGCTGCCCGCGCGCGTCGACGTCCGCAGGCTGGCGCCCCTGGAGCTGCCGCATATCATGGCGCTCATTGATGACAGCAAATGCCGGGTCATCGAACCCCTTGGCAAAAAAACGGATGCGCTGGAGAAGGTCTACGATTTTGCACTTATGGAGGGCGGCGGCTCAATCAGGGGCTGGCGAGTGACCGGTGACGATATCAGAGAAGTCGAGGAAGGACTCCGCTGCCTGGGTGAAAAGAGCGCAGTGCAGATTATCATCGGCGACGGGAACCACTCTCTCGCCGCCGCGAAGACGTACTGGGACGAGATCAAAAGCGGCTTTGGCGAAGAGGAACGCCGGACGCATCCGGCGCGGTTCGCCCTGGTGGAGCTCAATAATGTTTATGACCCGGCCATCAGCTTCGAAGCCATCCATCGCGTCGTTTTTAACACGGAGCCGGAGGCACTCCTGATGAAGCTGAAAAAAGCCCTGCCGATAGCCGCCGGCGAAGGTTATCAGCTTCGCTGGTCAACGGCCGAAGGGCAGGGGACTATTCAGGTTGACGCGCCGGGCATTGGCAGGCTTATCGAGCTGCTTCAGACCTTCCTGGACGTCTACGCCAACGGAACCGGCTGCGAAATCGATTACATTCACGGGGATGACTCTGTTTTGTCCCTGACAAAAGAGAAAGGAAGCATTGGCTTTCTTCTGCCGGCCATTGACAAGTCCGACTTCTTCAAGACAGTCGCCGACGGCGGCGTTTACCCGAAAAAGAGCTTTTCCATCGGCCACGCCCGCGACAAGCGTTATTACCTGGAATGCCGGGCAATAAAATAAATTGAATGGGGATTCAAACATGAAATTCCGCTGGGGTACCTTGCTTGTCAGGAATATGGAGGAATCGCTGAAATTCTATACGGAAATCATCGGCCTGGAAATATCGGCCCGGGATAACCCTATGCCGGGCCTGGAGATCGCCTTTCTTGGCTCGGGCGACACGCTCGTTGAGCTCGTCTGCAGCGCCGAAGCGAAGGATGCCGTCGTCGGGGATGCCGTCTCATGGGGGTTCGAGGTCGCTTCCCTGGATGACGCGCTTCGGATGGTCAGGGAAAAGGGAATTCCCCTGCACAGCGGTCCGGTTGTCCGCTCCAGTGTGAAATATTTCTTCATTTTGGACCCGAACAGCCTTAAAATCCAGCTCAAAGAGACCATAAAATAACGGCTGGGGCGATTATCAATCGCCCCAGTTTTACAACAGCCTTATTCTATATCGCCGCATCTTTTCAATAGGCTTTCGAATTTTAAGAGCGTCTCCCGGTTGGTCACCGCCACGCCGGATTCGAACCAGGCAATGCTGCCGCTGCCGCCGGACGGCGGCGCTTTTATTTCGGCCAGTGTCGCGGCGAGCTTGTTCACCGTGCCCCTGTTGCCGTCGATGATATCGATTTCGGGGCCGAGCAGGGTTCTGAAAACAGGCCGAAAGTAGATAAAATGGGTACAGCCGAGAACAACGGTCTGGTATCGGCTCATATCAAAACGTGACAGCTCCTCCTGCAGATATGCCGAGACGGGTGAATTGTCAAATTCCATGTTTTCGGCAAACCGGACGAGCCCCGGCAGCGGGAGGAGATCGACGATATCCTCGCAGTCGAGGCGGGTGATGAGCTTTTTGAGCT
>JAAYBH010000267.1 GCA_012718935.1 Clostridiales bacterium | reverse complement strand
TATACCGACCCGAACAATTCGTCGCACTATAAGGCCATCGGTATGGAAAACGCGTGGCGCATCATAAAAGGCAGCGGCGTTAAGCTAAACAAGGTAAACGCGGGCGTTCTCGACAGCTCTCTTTATACTGGGTCAAACGAGTATAAGGGCAAGGTTAATGTGAGTGGGGACAAGACCGACGTGCCCGAAAAAGACGTCAAAAATCAGATTGTCAATGGAGGGCTTAACCACGGCACAATGGTCACCAATGTTATGGGCGCGGATCACGAGAACGATGGAATGGTAGGCATTGCCTCTATTTTGGAGAATAAGCTTTCCATTAACGTAAAGAACCTTTACGATGGAAAAAAGAACGAGGGCATTGATTATGATGAAAATGACATAACGCAGGCATCCTACACCGAAAACGGCATGAACTATACTTACACGATGAAGGCACTGGTCTATCTAAAGGAGCAGGTCGAATCCGGTGCAACCGTAATCAATTGTTCCTATGGACCGGCTTTTCCGCGTGACCAGCACCAATGGATCAGCAAGGCTTACGAGAAGTTTTTCAAGGAGGTTTATAAAACCCATCCCGGTGTTATCTTTGTTGCCGCAGCTGGAAACGAGGGCCGCGACCCTCTCAGCAAGGGCGCACTGAACGGCAGCAACTACTACCCCGCGGGAATGAAGCTCCTCAACGTGGTTACAGTCGGAGCGCTGAATAACGACGGCACGCGCGCGGAGTTTTCAAACTACGCCGCCTCGGAAAATGCCGAGGTAACGCTGTCCGCCCCCGGTGTCGAAATGCTGCTTGGCGTAGATGAAAACGGCCAGCCGATTAAAGCGAGCGGTACCAGCTTCAGCGCACCTCAAGTTTCGGCGGCTATAGCGATTATTCAGTCCATCAGCCCCGGCATGGATGCCGCGCAAATAAAGGATTTGCTGGTCCAAACATCGGCAGGCTCTGTCAACACGGAGAACGGGGCCACGCCAATTCCCGAAGGAATGGGCAGCGGAATTTTGCGCGTGGACGAAGCTGTACTTCAGGCAATTAACAGCGAGCGCTCAAAGGAAGACAAGAATCCCTACACGATGCAGGAGCTGTTAGATAGGAACACGGTCAATCTCTATGCGGAAACGGGCTTCAGAGAGTATACTGTTAGGGCGAGCGTGCCCGATGCCGAGGGGGCGAGCGTTTCCCTAAAAATTGAAGTTACAGGGAAATGCAGCATCGAGGATGATGCGGTGCAAAGCGTGCAAGTCGGCGAGGAGGCCGTTTGGAATCTTACAATTGAGGACGATTCCGTTTTTGTGAGAATTGTCAGAACGGATACTGAAGGCTGCGCATTTATGACGCTGAAATTATACGAATCTGTTTCAGGTATTTATGAGGTGAAGGGCTTTTGGGACGGTAGTGTTTTAAACGGCGAAGGCCCCGAGGCGCTCACCGATTGGCGTGCGCGTGTTGAGGAAACGGGAGACGGTGGTATGACCATTACTTTCTTCAATGCCGCCGGCACCGTCCTCACGGGTAATTATGATGAGATTGCCGGCGTTTTTGTCGGAACAGACAACAATCGGCCGGCAGACCCCTGGCAATCGACCTGGTGGATGCAGTCCAAAACCACAATTACCTTTGATTTCGACAGCAACCCGATGACAGCAAAGGGCAAGCTGTATTGGAACTGGGAGGAGCAAACCGAAAATCACCTTTTTGACTGGACCAAGGTCGATTTCGACATGCGTAAGGTCGAGGAGCTTCCTCCTAACTAAACCTGGAATTGAAGTGAGCGATTGTTTCCATCTGCTCGCACGCGAATTCATGCCCAATGGATGATGGAAATCGTCTGCCGGAACAACGAACAGGAAGGAAGGGCCACGAGACCAATATGATGAATAAAAAAGTTATGGAAAGACTGCAATGGGAATTTTATGTGCCGATATTCCGGAACCGCTACATACTAAAGGGGCTGGCGCTTGCCGTTGGTCTGCCGTTCGGGATCGTCATCGCGGTCATCATCATCACGGCCAAAGGCGATATCTTCGGGACGGACGCTAAATACGCACTGGGGCTGATCGTTTTGCTGTTCTTATTGACATTCTTGTTGATCATGATTATCTA
>JAAYBH010000266.1 GCA_012718935.1 Clostridiales bacterium | reverse complement strand
TGCAAAACAAGAGCACATCTGTAAAACCGGCGATAAAGCCCGCCTCAAAAACGAAAGCGGTTCAGAAAACCGTGACGAATAAAAGAACACAGTACAAAAAAGGCGGCTGAATCAGCCGCTTTTCTGTCGCGCTATATGGGACTGTTTTACGATATCGCGTTCCGCAGGCTCTGCCTGTAATAAAAGCCTTCGACGGTATGAAAGAAGGTGTCCACGTTGTCCAGGTCCACGTCGGGCGGGATATCGCAGCCGGAGGAGATGACAAAGTTGTTGTACCGTCCGCATTTGTTGAGAAGCTTCAGCGTTTCCAGGCGCACATTCTCCGTCGTACCCTTGTTGAAGATTTTTGCGGGGCTGATGTTGCCCATCACAAGATAGTTGCGGGGGATCTTCTCCAGCATGCTCAGCATGTCGACGGAATCGCCGAAATGGAACGCATAGCAGCCGGTATCTATTATGGAGTTGACAAGGTGCGGCACCGTGCTCCCGCAGTTGTGATAGACGACAATGAAGTGCTTGTCCTGCAGCGTTCCGACTATCTCACGAACATACTGCGTAGAAAATTCCTCGATGAGCTGCGGTGACAGGAGACCGGCCAGAGGCTCGGCCATGATGACGCCGTCGGCGCCGATCTTTTTAAGCGCCAGAGCGTAATCGGTGATGAACGCCGCCGCTTTTTTAAGCACCCTATGGACAAGCTCCGGGTTCTCGTAGCACTGCAGCATGATATCGTTGACGTTCAGGAGCCGCCCCGCAAGGGAAAACGGGCCGATACACTGGGCGATAACGGGACGGTCATTGATGAGCATCTGCGCCTTGCGGATGGTTTCGACGTTCTCTCCCGTTCGGCCTGCTCCGACTTCAGGGATTTTCAGCGCTTCGGCATCCTCCTCGGTGGAGATCAGCTTGCCGATGATCGTCGGTATTTCATCGGCCTTGAAGACAGTGTACGCGCCGAACGCTTCGGCCTCAACTGACAGGTCCATATAAGCCGGAGCTGCCGGTATGCTGTAATTGTCCGCGATGAGCCGCATGCCGATGGCCTGGTGATTGCTGTCCGCGACAAGCTCCCTGACGGTGACGTACAGGTATTGTACCGCCGGAAATGTCAGAATCGGCATGGCTTTTTTTCTCTCTGTGTAAATAATCTGCTCGACCCAGTTGTACATATTCATATGCGTCATCTCCATTACAAAAGGTTTTGTAAATGAATAGAATCATTCTACTACAATATTATCGTAAATATTAGTAACATGTAAATAAAACCTGAATATAATCATATACCATTACTAAAACATAAGAATGATTCATAAAAATCGTCATATAAGATGATGCAATATATACAAAAAGGGCCCGACTTCATGTCAGGCCCTTCGAAGCTGTACCCATTCGATTTCTCTTATACGCCTTTATATTTCAACCTCGTGGCGAGGCCGCCCCGTATGTGCCGTTCGGCCTTGTTGAAATCCATGACCTCCTTGACCTGCAGATACAGAGGCCTGTTGATATGCTCCAGTCGTTCTGACAGATCTTTATGCACCGTTGATTTACTTATCCCGAATTTCTTTGCTGCCGAGCGCACCGTCGCTTTGCTCTCTATTATGTAGGCCGCCAAATCGCAGGCGCGTTCTTCGATGTTTGACTTCAATAACATCACTCCCAGCAATAGTCATGCTAGACTATATGCATAAAACAATTAAGTTATGAGGGAGTATGATCGCGGACAAAACCGGAACTTATATTTTTTATCATATTGACGCTGACAGCAGGGCATGCCGCGGCGCATAAAATTGCGCAGAGATAAAAGACTATTGACAGAGTTCTGTCTTTGAGTGGAGGAATTACCCTGAATACAAACACTGTTTCATTCTGGAATCAAACCGGTCTGAAAACCCATTACCCGCGTCTTTCGGAGAGCATCTCCACAGAGGTGCTGATCATCGGCGGCGGAATCACCGGCGTCACCTGTGCTTATTGCCTGGCCCAGAAGGGGATGAAGCCGGTTCTGATCGAAGCCGGCAGCCTCGGTGACGGTACGACGGGGAACACAACGGGCAAGATCACGATCCAGCATGACGTGATCTATTATAAGCTCATGAAGAAATACGGCCTGGACGCGGCGCGGGATTATGCCCTGTCACAGCAAAGCGCGCTGGAATCCGTGAGAAATGCGGTTGTCCGTGAATCGATCGACTGCCAGCTGGTGAAGAATACGGCGTATATTTTCGGCGTCAATGAAGAGGAATGGGATACGCTTGAAAAGGAGTATGATACGGCACAAAAAATCGGTATCGACGCCGAGCTCATCAGGCAGGCATCTTTTCCCGCGGGAAATCACGGCCTCTTAGGGTATCGTGAGCAGTACGTGTTTCATCCCATACGGTATGTCACGGGACTGGCCGGGGCGGCAGCCAACCTGGGCGCTGTGATCTATTGCGGCACGAAAGCCGTCAGGCTGGAGGACGGCGATATCAAAACCGTCAGCTGCGAGAATGATATCCACATCAGGGCAAAGCATGTGGTCATGGCAACCCAGTATCCCTTCTATGACGGGCCAAATCTTTTTTATACGCGTCTGTATCCGAAAAGGGCATATGGAATTGCCGTCAGTACGAAAAGGGACTGGCCGGAAGGCAGCTATATCAACGTGGGCGATCCGTCAAGGTCGATCCGGACCCATATCGAAAACGGGAAACGTGTCCTCATCGTTGTGGGAGACAGCCATGATACAGGGCGCGGCCGTGAGGATATGGCCCTGCATTATGAAAACCTGATGCAGTTTGCCGAGCAGATTGCCGGCGTGCGGGAAGTGACGGCCATGTGGTCGGCGCAGGATTACGACACGCCAGATGAGCTGCCGTATATCGGGAGAATATCGGACAATTCGAATATTTACGTGGCCGCGGGATTCAGGAAATGGGGTTTGTCAAACGGCACGCTGGCAGGCAGCATGATTACGGGGCTCATTACAGAAGGGCAATGCCGCTTTGAAGGCCTGTATTCCAGGACGCGGTCGGATTTCCTCAGTTCTCCCGGCAAAGCTTTCATCGGCGCCGTCAACCCTGTTGTGGAGCTGATCAAGTCAAAATTTGAGGGCACGGAATCCCTCGAGGGACTAAAGCCCGGAGAAGGCCGGATCATCCGGTTCAGGGGTGAAAAAGCAGGAATTTACAGAGGTGAAGATGATGATGTGACAATCCTGGACATCACCTGTACCCACATGGGAACGGAGCTCAACTTCAACAATGCCGAAAAAACATGGGACTGTCCCGCCCACGGGGGTCGGTTCAATACGGACGGGAAGCTGCTGGAGGGAGCGCCGAAGGATCCTCTCAAAGTCCTGTTCCGCGGGAAATTCGATGATCTGTTTATTAAAAAGTAAGCTTACTCCAGTAATAAAGACAGCTCGATACTCTCCGCCGGCGCCGCGTCGGCGGTTTTTTTTGAAACGGTTTCGATATTCGTTTGACTACTGGAGGCGCATTTGATAGAATTGCGGCAAAATGAATTGCCGTTTGATTCGGAATTGGAGGATCATCAATGAACCCCGCATCCAATAAACCCATGGCGGAGACGATATGGAACAGAAATTTCATCTGTGTCATCGCCGCCAATCTCTTGCTGTGCGTCGGGCATTTTTCTGTAAATACCCTCGTCGCGACGTATGCGACCTTTCTGGGCGCCGCGCCTGTTATCATGGGGCTTTTGACAGGCATGTTTTTTGGCATCGCCCTTGCGATCCGGCCGATATCGGGGCCGATGATCACAAAAGTTGATAAGCGTACGCTGCTGATCGGCGTTTTTGTGCTCGGCGGCATCGTCAACATCGGTTATGCCCTGTTTCATTCCATCCCGTTTTTTGTTGCCTTCCGTTTTCTGAACGGCATCCAGTACAGCTTTGTAGGATCGCTGATCATGACGCTTGCGGCGGACAGCCTGCCACCCGAAAAACTGGCGTCCGGCATGGGAATTTACGGTGTCGGAGGCGCTGTCGGAACGGCGTTCGGACCGGCGATCGCCGATTGGTTTTTCAAATTGGGCACAGGTATCGGCGGAAAGGATATGGGCTTTACATTTGTGTTTTTGTTTGCGGCGGCGGCTTTATCCCTGGCTGTCATACCCAGCGTGATCCTACTGCCGGACAAAAAAACGAAAGAGGAGATCGCTGGTACGGGCGTCTGGTATAAAAACATTGTCACAGTGCACGCCTTTCCGACGACGTTTGTGATGTTTTTCGTCATGATAGGTTACGCCATCCTCAATTCATACGTATTCAATTTCGGTGCGGAACAGAATATCGGGAGTATAAGCCTCTTTTATACCTTTATGGCCTGTACGCTGATTGTTTCCAGGCCTCTGTCCGGCTGGCTGTCCGATAAGTTCGGCGTGGCAAAGGTCATCATACCGGGGCTTGTCATATTCGCCGCGTCCTTTGTCATCGTGGGGACAAGCAAAACCCTTGAGCAGGCCGTTATCGGCGGAATCATCGCAGCCCTCGGCGTCGGGTCCACGCAGCCGGCCATTCAGGCCATGAACATGCAGTCCGTAACACCCCTGAAAAGGAGCGTTGCCAGCAACACGATTTATATCGGCATGGACCTGGGGCTCTTTGCCGGACCGCTGTTAGGCAGCGTCGTCTACGAGCACTCCAGCTTTGCCTTCATGTTCCAAATGACCGCAGTACCCGTCCTTATCGGGCTCGTATGCTTTATCATCATACTTCCGATCTATAACAGGAGACGGCGGCAGCTGGAATCCCGCGTTTAAGACTGCAAAAATATGTATCCAGAGGAGTGTCATTCCTCTGGATATCTTTATGTGCGCTCTCCGTGGTCGCGATCGCGATCGTAATCCCGATCTCTGAATAAAAGTGAAATCAACCAGATAGCTGAAAGGCCGACAAGTGTATATATCACTCTGCTGACCGACGAGAGTTGTCCGCCGAACAGATAGGCCACAAAATCAAATTTAAATAGACCGATGGAGCCCCAGTTAAGACCGCCGATGATTGCAAGGACAAGTGCGATTCTATCCATAATCATAGCTGTTTCCTCCTTTTTTGATACGTGATTAATATAACCGCGCCGTCAAAATATATGCACGCGGATGATATAAAAGAAACGCACGAAAAATTTCTGTTTTATAAAACCGGCATCTATTGTATAATATTTAAATATTTTAAACATATCGGACATATCGAAGTTTAAGGAGGTTATCTGATGATCGATGTATTGAAGCTTCTGGAGAAAGACAGTAAGCTGACGGCACAGCAGATTGCCGCGATGCTCGGCAGGGAGCAGGCTGAAATCGAAGCCGTTATCGCAGGGCTTGAGGCCGACGGTACGATTTTAAAATATATGACGCTCATTGACTGGGACAAAACCCAGGACGACTCTGTGACGGCGCTCATCGAAGTCAAAATCGCTCCGCAGCGCGGCGAGGGCTTTGAAAGGATTGCCGAACGCATCTATCAGTATGAAGAGGTTGACAGCCTGTACCTGATGTCGGGGGCATTTGACCTGGCTGTCTATATTACAGCCAAATCCATTAAGGACGTCGCCCAGTTTGTCTATGCAAGGCTTGCTCCGCTGGAGGGCGTGACAGCCACAGCCACGCATTTCATGCTGAAAAAATACAAGGAAAAAGGCTGTGTTTTCAATGTCGCGTCCGAGCAGGAGGAGAGGATGCTGTTCGTATGATGGATTACACAAAGCTGTTGAGCAACAATGTCAAAGGGTTGAAGCCCTCCGGTATCCGTAGGTTTTTCGATATCCTTGAGGAGATGGACGACGCCATTTCCCTGGGCATCGGCGAGCCCGACTTTGTCACGCCCTGGCATATCAGGGATGCGGGCATTTATTCCCTGGAGAAGGGATATACAAAATATACGGGCAACTCCGGTCTGACGCGGCTCCGGAAGGAGATTGCGATATACCTCAAGCGCCGTTTTAATCTGGAGTACAGCTTCAAAAATCAGATCATCGTGACGGTGGGCGGGAGCGAGGCCATCGACCTGGCCATCCGCGCGCTCGTCAATCCCGGTGATGAGGTGATCATCCCGATTCCGTCCTTCGTCTGCTACGGGCCGATCACGGAGCTCGCCTGCGGCAAGGCCGTCTACGTTGAAACTAAGGCTGAAAACGAATTCCGGCTCACAGCCGACGCGCTCAGCGCCGCCATTACGCCGAAAACGAAGCTCCTCATTCTCCCATACCCATGCAATCCCACCGGCGGCATCATGGAAAAAGCCGATCTTGAGGCAGTCGCCGAGGTGCTCAGGGGCACCGACATTATGGTTTTGTCGGACGAGATCTACGCCGAGCTGACCTACGGGCAGCAGCACGTCTCCCTGGCCAACATACCCGACATGCACGAGCGGACGATCGTCGTCAACGGTTTTTCGAAGAGCTATGCCATGACCGGCTGGCGCATGGGCTATGCCTGCGGGCCGTCACAGGTCATTTCACAAATGCTGAAAATTCACCAGTATGCGATAATGTCCGCGCCCACGACAAGTCAGTACGCCGCCATTGAGGCCATCAGCGAGGGCGACGGCGATATCGAAACCATGCGCAGGGATTACGATTACCGGCGCCGGTATCTTCTGGATGGACTTCGATCGCTGGACCTGGATTGCTTTGAGCCGAAGGGCGCTTTTTATATGTTTCCCTGCATCAGGAGAACCGGCCTGACCTCCGAGGAATTCTGCGAGCGCTTTCTGCTGGAGGAAAAGGTCGCGGTCATACCCGGGGACGCCTTTGGCAGCAGCGGGGAAGGCTTTGTGCGCATTTGTTACGCATCGTCCGTCGGCAACATCGCCGAGGCGCTGACACGGATGGAACGGTTCGTGAAAAAGTTCTAGACATAATGTGTCATTCAGAGGAAACGAAGTGACCGATGAATCTACATGCGAAGGTAAGATTCAGCGCTGTGCTCAGAATGACACAACCACTAAGAGGTGTAGTGACATGAAGTACATTCTCGTCATCGGCGACGGTATGGCGGACAACCCCGTCGAGGCGCTGGGCGGCAAAACGCCGCTGCAGTACGCCCGTATCCCGGCCATGGATGCTCTGGCTTCCAAAGGCATTGTCGGCAGCGTCCTGAACGTACCGGACGGGCTGCCGGCGGGCAGCGACACAGCGATCCTGTCCATTTTTGGCTGCGATCCGAGGGTATGCTATACGGGACGCGCCCCGCTGGAAGCGGCGGCGGGCGGCATCGGGCTTCAGCCCGGCGATGTCGCCTACCGGTGCAACATGGTGGCTTATGAGGACGCCGATATCCCGTTTGAAGAAAAAAGAATACTCTCCCACTCCGCCGGCTCGATCGAAGGCGAGGAGTCGGCGCAGCTTGTCCGGGAGCTTTGGAATGACCCGCGATTCAGGGTGCTCGCCGACCGCGCGGGTATGACGGTCTACCCCTCGCTCTCCTTCCGCCATATCGCCGTCCAGAAGTCTGCCGATATCAAAGGCATTATACTAATACCGCCCCATGACCATCTGGGGGAGGAAATCGGGCCGTTGCTGCCCGCCGGATGTGATAATGCAGACGTTCTCAGGGGCCTAATGGTGAAAGCCCATGAGGTGCTCGACCTGCATCCTCTCAATCAGAAAAGGCGGACGGAAGGGAAGCTGCCTGCCAACGGTATCTGGTTCTGGGCGGAGGGGACGGCCGTCACCCTGCCGCAGTTTCAAAAGGCTTACGGAAAAACCGGCGGCGTCATCTCCGCCGTCCCCCTGTGCCATGGGATCGCATCCCTGGTCGGCCTTGAGCCAGTGACCGTCGAGGGTGCGACGGGTGAACTGGAAACGAATTACGAGGGTAAAGTGCATGCCGCTCTGGGGGTTTTGCAAAAACACGATTTTGTGGCCATTCACGTGGAAGCGCCCGACGAATGCACCCATAACGGCGATCTCAAGGGCAAGCTCCAGGCCATCGAATGGCTGGACAGCCGTGTTATCCTGCCTTTGACCGAAAAGCTCAGCGGACAGGGGATTCCTTACAGGCTTCTGATTCTATCCGACCACAAGACGCTGACGGCCACGAGAGGCCATGACGGAGACCCGGTGCCGTTCCTTTTGTATGACAGCCGTAAAAACGAGGGGACAGGACGCACCTACAGTGAAAAAGACGGCGGCCACGGGCCTTATATCGGTGCGGGAATAGACTTGATGGGGATGCTTTTTGAACAATATGATGTACTTAATAGAAAACGCTTACGCTAAAATCAATTTGTCCATTGATATCGTTTCCAGAATGGACAGCGGATACCATAACATGCGCATGGTCATGCAGAGCATTGCGCTGCATGATGAGATCACGGTTGCCTGCGGCCCTGGTGAAGGTATCCATGTAGTCACCGATCTCAGATATCTGCCCAATGACGAGCGCAATATCGCATCGCGGGCAGCCGCTGTCTTTTTCGAATATACGGGTTTCACCGGATACCGCGTGGATATCGATGTCAAAAAGAATATCCCGGTCTGCGCCGGCCTCGGCGGGGGAAGTACCGACGGCGCCGCCGTTTTACGCGCCCTTAACACACTGCTTGAAACAAAGCTGGATAGAAAAACACTTGAACGGCTGGCGGAAAAGGTCGGATCCGACGTCGCCTTCTGTATCGCCGGCGGGACCTCCCTGGCGGAAGGTCGGGGTGAAATATTGACCGGTCTTGAGCCGCTTCCGGATTGCCGCATCGTCATCTGCAAGCCGGCCTTCGCCATCTCGACGCCTGAGCTGTTCTCCAGGATCAACTGTGACAAAATCCACCTGAGGCCGGATACGAACGGGATTATCGAGGCTCTTGAAAAGCGAAACCTGCCCGCCGTGGCCCGGCGGATGTACAACGTCTTTGAGGATGTTCTGCCGAAGGGCTCCGGAGCCGTCGGAGAGATCAAGCAGCGCCTTATGGAGCACGACGCCCTCGGCGCCGTCATGACAGGCACGGGTTCCGCCGTGTTCGGACTTTTCAGCAGCAGCGAGGATGCCCTGAACGCTTATGAGGACCTGAAAAGTACCTACCAGGAGTGCTACATGACGGAAGTTATCAAACGTATCGATCTCGGATAAGTATGATAGTATAAAAAAAGAAAACCCCGTCGATAATTCAAATACATGGATTATTGCCGGAGGTTTTTACTTATGAAACTGAAAAAGTGGGAAATTGCGCTGATATGTGCGCTGGTGCTCACGTTTTTATGCGGGGCCGCCCTTGCAAAGGAGCAGGAGGACCTGTCCGGGAAGCTCATCCGACTGCACGTGGTGGCAAATTCCGATTCGGACGAAGACCAGGCACTGAAGCTTCAGGTTCGCGACAGTATACTGGAATACCTCACAGCGCTGCTCGAGGGTACGACGGACCGAGAAAAGGCCGTTGAAATCATAGAAAGCCGGATGGATTCCATCGTTGAAGTTTCGGAGGCTGTCATACGCGAGCAGGGATACGGCTATCAGGCTGCTGCGATAATCGCAGCGGAGGACTTCCCGACACGGGAATATGACACGTTCTCGCTGCCCGCCGGTGAATACACCTCCCTCCGCATTGTGATCGGCGGCGGCGGAGGCCGCAACTGGTGGTGCGTTATCTTTCCGCCCCTGTGCTTGTCGGCCGCGACGGCTGACAGCGAGGCATTCAGGCAGCTCACTGACGAGCAGATCAGACTCATCACGTCGGACGAACCCGAGTATGTGATCAAATTCAAGTCCATCGAATGGCTGAATAAAATCAAAACCTGGCTGGGATTACAAGGCAATAAGGGTTGATAAACACAGGCGATCGCAGATCGCCCCTACGGCGGGCCAATGCATCCGCAGGGGCGATTTTAATTGCCCGCAGATACTGTCTCCTTCGCTGTCATATTGACGTTTGCCTGCATACATAAGTATATTGCCCGATCGCCGTTCTTGGTATATAATGGTGCCATCATCTCACGGATGACGGAGTACAAAATGCTGCAGATCAAAAACCTTACGGTCACCCTGACGAAAGATCTCCGGACGATTATAGACGGTCTTTCCTTCACCCTGAACGACGGGGACAGGGCTGTCGTCATCGGCGAGGAGGGGAACGGCAAATCAACGCTCCTGAAGCTGATTTATGATCCGTCTCTTGTTGCCGGTTACGCTGAATATACGGGAGATATCGTTGCCCGCGGCACACGCTTCGGATACCTCTCCCAGGAGCTGGGCGATGATGAGAAGGCGCTTAGGGTCTGCGATTATTTCAGCGCGGTTATGGGCTTTTACGACACGGCGCCGGGCGAACTCAATCAGGCAGCGTACCGGCTCGGGCTGCCCGTCGGCCTTTATTTCTCCGAGCAGAAGGTGGGCGCCCTGTCCGGCGGAGAGCGCGTCAAGCTGCAGCTTTTGAAAATCCTGATTGAAAAGCCTGATGTTCTCCTGCTGGACGAACCGTCCAACGACATTGACATTGAGACACTGGAGTGGCTCGAGGGGTTCATCACTGCGAGCGCTATGCCAATCCTCTACGTCTCCCACGATGAGACGCTCATAGAGAACACCGCAAACGTCGTCATCCATATCGAACAGGTTCGCCGGAAAACACTGCCGCGCTGCACAGTGGCGAAAATACCGTACAGGGAATACATCGATAGCAGGCTGGGCAAGCTGGCGCGCCAGGAACAGAACGCCCGCAAGGAACACAGCGAGCACGATGCCAAGCTGGAGCGCTTCCGGAAAATCCAGCAGAAGGTGGCTCATGAACAGGAGACAATCTCCCGGGGCGACCCCCACGGCGGCCGGCTGCTTAAGAAGAAGATGAAAGCTGTCAAATCCCTCGAACACCGGCTCGTGCGTGAGAGCGACGGCATGACACAGCTGCCGGATGTTGAGGAGGCAATCCTCGTCAAATTCGACGGTAGCGTCTCCGTCCCGAACGGTAAAATGATTCTGGGCTTGGTGCTTGACGAATTAAAGGCCGGCGAAAGAGTGCTGTCTAAAAATATACGCCTGAATGTCACAGGCCCCGAGAAAATCTGTATTATCGGCAGAAACGGCGTCGGGAAGACGACGCTTTTAAAACAGATCCACGCTGAGCTGTCGGCGCGGCGCGATATCCGTTGCGCCTATATGCCGCAGGATTACGAAGAGCTGCTCGAGCTGTCCGAGACACCTGTCCGGTTTCTGGAACATATCGGTGATAAGGCCGAGAGGACACGAATCCGGACATTTCTCGGCAGTATGAAATATACGG
>JAAYBH010000265.1 GCA_012718935.1 Clostridiales bacterium | reverse complement strand
CTGCTTAACAACCTTAGCTCTTGCCAGCGAAGCGAATACGCCCAGAATACAGAGGATGGTGAAGATGATGAACGCCGTTCTCAGGCTGGCCATGAGCTGGACGACATATGCGGGAGAGCCGATTTGATCCCGGATTAAGACCGAGGTTATCAGCGATACGATGGCCATGCTGATCGCCTGTCCCAGTAACCGCATATTGCCTAAAATCGAGGATGCGATACCGTACAGCGTTTTATCGACCGAGCCCATGATGGCGTTTGTGTTGGGTGTGGCAAACAGGGAAAACCCAAGCCCGATAAATGCAAGATTGAGTATAATCAGTATGATCGGTGTCTCGGTCGTCAGGAAAACAAAGAATAAGAGACCGAGCGCCGACAATCCCATACCCGCGGACGCAAGGACCGCCGGTGAAAGCCTGTCGGACAACGCACCTGTCACGGGAGAAAGCACTGCCATTAAAACAGGTTGGACGAGCAGGACCAAGCCCGAAATTCCTGCGTCAAGACGAAGAGCGGCTTGCAGATAGAGCGAGAGCACGAAGCTCAGGGCAAAAGTCGCGCTATAGTTGATAAGGCTTGCTAAATTGGCAAATGCAAACGGTCTGTTTCTTAAGATTCGGTCAATCGGGATGAGAGGATCCCGGCGCTTTTTCTCGTAAAGATAAAAAACAACCAGAAGGACAACTCCCAGAAGAAAGCTGACTTGATACAGCAGATTTGCCGTCAGTTTGGTCAGCCCGAACAGGATGAAGGCCTGGGCCAAAATGCAGAGCACAATACCGCCGCTGTCGAGCCTTGAAGCTTCGCCTTTCCATTCTCCCTTGAGCTTCCATACTGTTAAAACGATAACGACGACGGCGATCAGCAGATTGAAATAGAATACGGCGCGCCAGGTAAAAGCGCTGCTGATAAAGCCTCCGAGCACGGGACCGCATGACAAGCCAATGTACGTTGCGGCGGAATTGAGCCCCAGCGCCCGTCCTCTTGTCTCCGGCGGAATCACTGACGTTAAAATCGCCATGGCGGTACCGAAGATCATCGCACTTGCAACACCCTGAATAGCTCTGAAGCATATTAGAGCTATGAGCGACGGAGACAAGGCGCAGCCCAGCGACGAGGCGGCCAATAATACCATGCCGGTCAGGAAAATTTTCTTTCTTCCGTACTGATCCGCAAGGCGGCCGAACGGCAGTAAAAATGCGGCGGTCGCAATCAGATAACCTGAAACCACCCAATTCAGCAAGCTTTGGCTGGCGCCGAACTCCGTACCGATAGACGGGATGGCAAGATTGATTGCGTTTCTCATGAATGGCGTGATAAAAGAAGTAATCATGACAATTGCCAAGGTACTCTTTGATTGTCCGCTGCTTTTCCCCACTGAAACATCCTCCCGGTTTCCCTGAAAACCATTCGTTGACACCCATAAAGATATTGTTTACTCTTGTTATATCAAATCATGCGCATATCCGTCAATCGGAAATCCGGCATCCGCAAAGAACCAGCGTAAAATAAAAAAAGCTCGTAAGACTGAGAGAAACAGCCGGAAAGCACGTGTTTAGATATATTGAATCTAGATTCAGTATATCTAAACAGTCATATCTTTCCCCGCTGTAACACTGCCGCCTCTGTAGACGGGTGATGAATTGACAATCCGGAAGAATGGCATACGCTTATGCGTGACTGCCGCGGTACAAATATGATACAATGGACAAAATATTACGAGGGGGAATTGTGTTGGCCTTTGATGTAAACAGTCCTTTATTGTTCATATTGAGCGGAGTCGTCGTTGTCGCTGTGTTGGCGCAGAGTCTCTTTTTCCTGGTAAAAGCTTGGAAACGGGGCCGAGAAATCGGAATGGACAAGGACAAGCTCAAAAAAACTGCCGTGACCGCCGCAATCTTTACCATCGCCCCGGCGGTAGCCATCGTCATCGGTGTTATAACACTGTCTAAGGATCTCGGTGTTCCCCTGCCCTGGCTCAGGCTGAGCGTGGTAGGCTCTCTGTCTTACGAGACTATAGCCGCAACCAACGCCGAAAATGCCATGGGTCTGACTTTCGGCTCAGTCGCAAGCCTGACAGCCAGTCAATATGTGACTATTGCCACAGTCATGACCGTTAGTATCATGGTGGGAATATGGCTGGTGCCCCTGGTGTCCAAGAAAGTTCTGGGTGGCATGATAAACCTGGAAAAACGGGACAAAAAATGGTCTGAAATTTTCTCCGCTGCCATGTTCATCGGTATGATCGCAGCATTTCTGGGCTTCATATTCAGCGATGTATCTGACGTATTTATAGGTTCAACCGCAGGCCTTATACCCGTTTGTGTCATGGTCGTATCCGCTCTTGTTATGTGTTTGGCCGGTTTAGCCGTGAAAAGATTTAAAAACCACTGGATATCCGACTATGCCCTGCCCGCCAGTCTGGTGCTGGGCATGGCCAGCGCCATTCCCATCACGGGATGGCTTGGTTAGGAGGCACGATATGAAACCAATGTCTTATATTGACCGCATCCATCAATGGGGCAGAATCTGGAACATCTCAATGCTCATCATCATGATGATGTTTCCCGTGGCTGCGGGGCTTATTTTCAAGGCTCTTCCTGACTCCCAGGGCCTGATCCTGGGCCTGATTGCCACGGCTCCTATGTACTGGGCTGTGGGAGTCGTAGAGACCTTCACCTACATACCCATGCTGGGCGCCGGCGGCTCCTACCTCTCCTTTGTCACCGGCAACATCTCCAACCTTAAGCTCCCCTGCGCACTTAATGCTCTGGAACAGGCCGGAGTGAAATCCAATTCCGAGGAGGGGGAGGTGGTATCCACAATAGCCATCGCCGTCTCCAGCATCGTAACAACGCTCATCATCGTTTTGGGTGTCATCCTCATCACTCCTCTGACCCCCATACTCCAGGCCCCTGT
>JAAYBH010000264.1 GCA_012718935.1 Clostridiales bacterium | reverse complement strand
AGTCAGACATGATCGCCTACTCCGAGGCTCTGTACTCGTGCAATGCTCCCCGCCGGCTGGTCATGGTCTGCCCGCTGGCCTTTGGCGAGGTGGGCGTGAAGGAAAGAATAAAAACCGTGCTGAACTACAAGAAGCCTGCGTTCTGGATCATTGCTGTGGCTGTGATCGCCTGTGTCGTTGTTGCGGTATGCTTTCTGACGAATCCGTTCACACAGGCAATCATGGTAAATGACATTGTTTATATGCAGAGCGGAGCCAATGTGACCGAGCTACCTGAGAACTGCACAGAGCTTGGCGAGCTGAAAAGAATTAGACATAGGACGGGCGAATTACCAAGCGTGAATTTAAGCGGGACAAATCTGGATGAAAAGTATGCCGGATGTATGCTATATCTGAGCGGCAACACGGTATTTCTTATGGATTACGGCGGCTTTTATATTCCATTTGTCTGTACAGCAGAGCCATTTGGCCGGAATTACAGCGTGGAGACCATCGTCTATGACGCGCCGCAATTCAGTTTCGCTTATACGCCGGAAACCGCACCGGATTATCGACTCACATCTGATTACCAGCTTATGATACTGGAAGATAAGGATTCGGATAACTGGCTGAACGCCGGCACATTTGCGGAGGAGCACCTGTCTCCGCTGACCTTTGACGATTACTTCAAGGCCTATGACGGCGTTCTCGGCTGGCATGACGGCACAATGAACGCGGAAGCGCTGCGGCTCAATGTTCAAAAGGCATGGCGGCTTGACATATCCGAAGGAAGCCCAGACAACGTGTTTTATCTGCTTTTGCAGCTTAACAACGGCGAGGTATACTTGACCTACGGCTATGATGAAGGCGAGAGCTATGCAGAAGCTGAGTCCGGCTCTCTGATACGCTGGGTGTTCAAACTGGGCACAACGGAATTTACTGCGGTTGGCGGCACAGATGGGCCGCTGCAAATCACGGAGAATGCGGACATATATATGTATTCTATAACTGTCTACATGAACCCGCTAAGCTCCTATTCCCCCGTGGGAACCACAGGGTATCTGTACAGAATTGTAGAGAACGATGCGCTCGTTGTTGTGGACGAGGAGACAGGTGAGATTTTTGCGGCCGTTTCCTATCCCGGTCTGGACTGGTCGCCGCTGTCGGTTGATGAATGGAAGGCCCTATTTGTCATAGGTGACGCGCCGGACATCAGCGGAATCCATCAGCCATTCGTGATGAAACTCTCGGACAAATACTATCTCTTCAACATGGACGGTGCCCTGTGGTTGGGCGAATACAGCGGCGAAAAGAACGGTATGTGGAGCGTGTACGAGCTTGCGAAATACCAACCGAAACAGACTCCCGCGGCAGTTGATGTCCCTGTGCAGGCGACAACCGACCCGCTGGACGCCGCTGTATCCGCCGCCATCATGGCCCATAATTACGGGGAGCACTTTCATGGTGATTTTGCCTGTGAGAGCCATGTGATTTTGGCTTCTGAGGGCGGCGACCCCGCAAGCAGCGGCAAAATTGAAACAGTGACCGTCTATGCCATGGTGCTTTATCAGGAATACGATTTTTCCGGCGCGACCTTCCACGAGGTTGCCGGCAGCCACATCCCGACTATGCTTACCTTTGATGTCAGCGAGGACGGCACATATACACTGACTGAATATTGGATTCCTCGTGATGGCAGCTATTACGCGCCGGACATCCGCGAAAAGTTCCCTGCGGGCAGTGTCGAGGACGCTCTGGACACGCAGAAATACATTCTGGCGCAGAAGCAGAACTGCTACGCACAGGCGGTGGAGTACGGCCAGGTCGACACGGATGCCGTGATCGGGCAGCTTCTGGACGTCATTACCTCATCGCCCGTGTCATCCTCGAACCCCGGCGACTATATCGACGCCCATCTCATCGAGTATCGCGAGCTGACTTATTACGGCGACTATACCCTGCGCTATGTTTTCTCCGCCTTCCTCAGCGGCGACCAGACCGATCTTCGTGGGCACATCATGCGAAGCATCATGGATGATTTGATCGGCGGAGAGGCGCTCGGGCTGGAGGCTGACACAGGGCAGGAGTATTTTGACGCATGGCGGGCGCATGTCGAGGGCGTCTATGTCCAGAACGACGCCACATATATGCAGGAGAAATGCCCGAAGGGATGGCTGCTCTTACAAATGATTGGTTAACATTGCGTTTT
>JAAYBH010000263.1 GCA_012718935.1 Clostridiales bacterium | reverse complement strand
GCGCTCGGCATGGGTGTCCGCGGCGCCGCGCTGGCCAGCGTTCTGGCTCAGGCCTGCTCGGCTGTGTGGGTCCTCCGGTTCTTAACAGGCAAAAAAGCGATACTGTCGCTGCATTTAAGTAATTTCCGCCTGAAGCTCAATACAATCGGCCGGATCGCTGCGCTGGGGGTCTCAGGCTTTATCATGAGCCTGACGAACAGCCTTGTCCAGATCGTCTGCAACAAGACGCTGCTTATATACGGCGGCAACCTCTATGTCAGTATTATGACAGTCATCAACGCCATCCGGGAGGTGGCGTCCCTTGGCATAATCGGAATTACAATGGGCTCCGTACCGGTGCTCAGCTACAATTACGGGGCGCAGAAATACGGGCGAATCCGGCAGGGCATCCGCTTTTCTACGATCGCGGGGCTGATCTGCGCGGCTGTCCCCTGGGCTTTCATCATGCTCTTCCCGCATATCTTCATCCGCATCTTCAACAGCGATCCCGCCCTGATTAAATACGGCGTACCGGCGTTCCGCATTTATTTCTCGACCTTCTTCTTCATGACGTTCCAGATGGCCGGGCAGACGGTTTCGCAGGCCCTTGGCCGGGCCAAATCGGCGGTCTTCTTCTCCCTTTTGAGAAAAGCCTTCATCGTCGCCCCGCTGACGGTCCTCCTGCCGCGCTTTTGGAACCTCGGCACAAACGGCGTCTTTCTGGCGGAGCCGATCTCAAACGTCGTGGGCGGCCTTGCCTGCTTTATCACCATGATCTTTATCGTCTATATCCCCCTGGGCCGGCTGGAGCGCTCCGGCTCAGAGGCACGTCTGGGCCGTTAGCGCGATGAGCTTCGGCTGAATCTCCGGATATGTCCACCGGTCAGGCAGCTTGTCAAAAAGCTCGACCCTTTCAATTTCCAGCGGCGGGAGCGCGCCGAATTCATGGATTTCTCCGTAGTACAGCATCCCAAAGGTTTCGGCACCGTCGGCGATTACCGAGTAGACGCCGAGCTGCTTGAGCTCATACCGGACGGCGCCGGTCTCCTCCCACAATTCCCTTTTCGCCGTCTCGAGGATATCCTCGCCCTTCTCCCTATGTCCGCCCGGGCATTCGTATGTATCCCGCTCCCGGTGCTTGCAAAACACCCATTTCTCCCCATACCTCGCCGCGTCAACGGCAAAGTCAAGCAGGCCATCGTCAACCTCGTCGTAGAATTTGATTTCAATCATGTGTATATACAATCTCCTTTTAACATACGAGAATACTCGTAGGGCGCGGCATCCTTGACGCGCCTTGCCGGCAATCGACATGATGAGTGAAGAGATGGAGCACGCAAGGTCGTCGCGCCCTGCGGACTGTATACAATCATCCCGAACAAGTTGTATACCTGAGCTTCTCCAGAACGGACATAATACCAATGAGCCGTTTCACATCCATCAGAATTCCTCCTCAAGGATTTTCGGGCTTGTCGTCCACTCCTGCCCGCCTGTCCTGTTTTCGGGGGTGGGGTACGCCAGGGCGTAAAAGTCGGTAGCGGCGGATTCCCTGTCGAACAGCGCCCGCGCCGGGCTGTCGAGGAGCTTTGCCGAGGCAGGCTTTGTGATGACAGGCAGCGCTG
>JAAYBH010000262.1 GCA_012718935.1 Clostridiales bacterium | reverse complement strand
TTGTCATGAACAAAAGCACCTCAAAGCTCAATGCGGTCAAACAGCTGGCAGACCTTTGGAATATCCCCGTTTCCCTGGTCGCGGCATTCGGAGACGATTACAACGATATCGAAATGCTCAGCGGGTGCGGTACCGGCGTCGCGATGGCCAATGCGATTGCCGAGGTCAAAGAAGCCGCCAATGCCGTCACAGGGACGAACAATGACGACGGCGTAGCGGCGTACATCATGAGTCAAATCCTCAATGACAGATAATACAGCGAGGTGCTCACGGTTGAGCACCTCTTGTATTTGCTGAAGATCAAGCCTATAACCCATTACATTTCGCACCTGTTTTCAACACATATAGAACAGGCTTCAGAAATTAAACTCGCCGTCCCAGTCGAAATCCGCGCTTTCTTCAAGGCACTTCGGCCAGTGGGCGCACCAGGCCGGCATCCTGACATCGCGCACCAGGTCGTCGGAGGGCTCGTACGGCTTGATGTCCAGTACCGGCGTCTCATTTTCGGCGTCTATATACGCGACCTCCAGGCGGTGATTTTTCTTATCGACGCCGAGAAGCGCGCAGGCCGACAACGCGATGGGGTTTGGCCTGACCGGTGACCGTGTGGCCAATACGCCGATTCTTCCGGGACCCTTTTTGTAGGGCTTGTCAACGACAAGATAGTCCCTGGACTCCGGGCTGTCGTACAGGTTGAACCAGCAGAGCACCTGAATGTGACTGAAGTCCTCGAGACCGAGTGTTGCCTCAAAGAGCCTCTCTTCCAACTCAATAAAGTATCTGCCGTTTTTAAGCTTCACCTTGCCGATCGGATTGAATGTAACTGACATCTTATACCTCCGTTATGTAATAATCGTTAACAGTATAAATCCGGCGGCGTCATGTCTCTTGATTTTTCATGCTTCAAAATTGCCATATTTTGTGATAATATGCGAGTAGTTTGATGTTTTCTGCCAAGGGGGTATTTATGAAAACGCAGCTGGTTTATCTAGAGGGACTTCGTTTGGGAGGTGTCAGCTTTTACGGCGACCCCTTCCGCGCCAAGGGCGGCTGGGATTCCGACAACGAGATCGGCAATACCTGCCGGCGATACGGCGAAATTATTACGGCATATCCGGAGCTGATCGAGCCGAGCGGCCGGCGCGTTTTATACGAAATCCACATTTACGGCAGCGAAACCGCTGATAAGGGGTATTTCGAGGTCTTTGCCGGCGAAGAGCTGACAGCGGACGTTTTGCCCGTCGACCTTGTCGCGAAATACATCCCCGCGTCGGATTATCTGAAATTAACGCTGACCGGCAAAGAGATCACCGAGGATTGGTGGAAAAAGCTTGATGAGGAGATTTTGCCCCGGTACGGCGTCACGAAGAACAGTACGTATCTTATCCAGGCATATGATGAGAGATTCGAGGATATGGAGCACCTTGACGCGTCGGAAATGGACGCGTATATTCCTATCATTAAAGCATGAGTACGACGCTGGAGGCTGTCAGGAAGGGTATTGCCTTTATTGAGACGAACCTGCAGCATAACATCGGCGTTTCAGATGTGGCCGCCGCGGTTTCCTATTCACAGTTTTACTTCTCAAGGGAATTCTCAAGGCATACGCACATATCCATTTATGATTACATATTGAGGAGAAGGATTTCCGAAGCGTATAAATGCCTTTTCACATCGGATATCAAGATCGTTGATCTGGCGTTCCGGTACGGCTTTCAGTCCCACGAGGTCTTTACAAGAGCCTTCCGCAAAATGTTCGGAGAGAACCCTAGCGATGCAGCCGTCTTTAAGCCTCTCGCCATTTTTGAGGCGATCGATGCGCACTATCTTGAATTTCTAAGCGGGCTTCATATGGCGCGCCCCGAAGAACCCGAGTGCGAGCTCTTCTTTGAACTGGACGCGGGTGAAGAACCGAAAGAGCCCGGCAGTTCACTGATGATGTTGAGTAAGTCAAATTTCTATCACGGTATCGCGGTGTTTAAAGGGCGTATAACGCCCGAGGACAGCTCGGTCCTGGCGTTCAGCCTTCATAACATGATGGTGAGGCTCCGGCTTTTTCATACGGATGTCATGCTGTCGTTCCGGTTCTTTTTTGAGAATTTTCACGATGCCGGCGAAATGGGCGCAAATTACCTGCTCGCGAGAAAAAGCAACAGCTGCATAGATATACTTGTACCGTCAAAACCCGATACTGTGATCGGAGAGTAAAATGCGAACGGAAGAACAGAGTATTATGCACTCTATTCGAAAACCTACGCGGCCTTTGAGCCTCTTTGGCCCGCCGTCTTTTCCGCATGTGCATTATTTCATGAAACAGCCCCGGCTGTCGGCAAGTATTTTGGCTATGCATATTGCCAAAGTGATGAGGATAATATGCTGCGATACCTCCGCGGGATGAGTAACAAACAATACTGAACCGGTCACATACGTGAGAAAGAGGCAAGCCATCGTGCGGCTTGCCTCTGAAATCATTTAATATGCTAGTTGTATGTATTTGCCGCCGGGGGCTTTACGTTCGGATTCATATACCGGCCTTTTTTCTGGGTGTCGTTTCCGTGCTGAATCGCCGCCGCCGGGCAGCGGTGGAGGCAGGCCAGGCACATGGTGCAGGTGCCCTCCCACAGGGGATGCCCCGCCTCGTCGGGCTTGATGCAGCGCATCGGGCAAAGTGCCATGCACAGCCCGCAGGCGGTGCATTTCTCGTCGGCGAACAATTTGCTTGTTTTTTTGGAGGTGCTGATTTCCTGCATGGGCATATACAAATCCTTCGGCCTGGCCGTATCGACTTTTCCCGGCGTTTTTAACGCGACGGTCTCCATGATGCCCTCAAGCGTCCTGTCGGCGCTTTTCAGCATGCTGTCCAGCCTTGCAGGCGCTGGGACATCCGACCAGATGATAAAGTTATCCGGCATGACCAGATCGAAGGAGTTGTTAAGAGTGATGCGTTTTGATTTCAATATGGTGTACAGCGCAGCGGCTTCGCTGCCGGTGCTCTCCCCGCAGGTGAAAACGCCGTATGTGTATTGACTGCCATAACCCTTCAGATTCAGCTTTTCAAGGAACAGCGCCACAGCGCCGGGCAGGGTCCAGGCAAAGGTCGGGACGACAAAACCCAAATATGTATCCTTTGCAATATCATACTCATAATGACCGTCCCGGAGCGCCTGACCGATGGAAATCAGCCGGGCGCCTGTCACTGCGGCGATTTTTTCAGCTGCGTATTGTGAGTTGCCCGTGGCGGAGAAATAAAAAATCATCGAATTACCTTCCTTAATGTATTTTTCGGTGTTACGTTAAACAGGGCAGACACGAGGTCTGCCCCACACAGCATTGGATTGCTTAATTCGTAAGAGCTTCGAATCGGCGGCTGCCGCCGCTTCTCAGATAGCCATACAGGGTGCCCGAGAGGACAGCGAAAAGCGCGGCGCAGAGGGTCAGATACAGCTCTATATTGACGATGCTGGACAGGGTGAAGACATACAGGACAGCGAGCGCGGCGACCAGCGCAAACGCGCCGAACATCGACAGCAGCACGCTGACGCCCTGCTTGATCGGCTGCAGCTCGTTGATCCAATCGAATTTCGGGAAATGCAGGTTGATCACGACGCCGAAGAGCGCCATCAGGTATGTCATTAAGAGAGGAACGGCAAGAATCAGGAAAAATTCCAGGGGATTCGCCTGCAGGGCGACGGCGCTGATTATGGAGGCGACGGCAGCTGGGATACCGCAGACGAGCAGATGCATCTGGACCTTAGCCATCAGGACATCGATCGGCAGAACAGGCAGGCTTTTGGCAATCCACAGGTTTTTGCCTTCCAACGACACCGAAGGGGCCGAGACAAGGTTGAGGGCCGAGATCATACCGAGCACCGCGCACACGAGGGCCGCCGGAGACAGGGCGATACCGGTTTGATTCAGCTGTTCGATGAAGCTCAGGGCGACATCGCGCTTGACCACCAGCGCCCCGGCGCCGACGATCATAAACACACCGCCCAGCGCGGAGTTTAGCATATACATCGGGTTCCCGAAGAAATGGCGCAGCTCCTTTTTGACAAAGGCTATCCTGACGTTTGAAACCTTCAGCGCTTTTTCGGTATATTTGATTCTGGCCGCGCCGCGGTTCGCCGCAGCGATTCTGATAAAGTTGGCTGACAAGACCAGCAGCATAATGACAAACGGCGCGATGATGCAGATCAGGTAAATCAGGAGGCTTAAAAAGCTGCCCTGTTCTATGGCAATACCCATGTGATAAATGGGGAACAGCGACTGGCGGACAGCAGCGGCGATCTCTTCTCCCCTCATGATCAGCTGGTTAATATGGCTGTTGAGATTGGAAAACACATAGAAATAAAGCCCCATGAATACCAGTGACAGTATGAGCGTCAGTGCATTCTTGTTGTGCAGTCTCGAGGTCACAAGCGCGATCAGCCAGGCAAAAAAGCTGGCTAGGGCAAGCGAGGCAAGGGGCAGCGTCAGAACGGCGATGATAAAGAACAGCACCCCGGCCGCCGTCACGGGTTGGAAGACGAGCCAGATCACGAAAGCGGGAAGGGCAAAGACAGCGGCGAACAGGTACTCCAGAAGCAGAAGGGAAGCCAATCTGCCGGCGAGGATCGCCCGGGGTTTAATCGGAAGAGAGAGCAGCAGCTCATTATCCTTGGCGCTGAACAGCTGCGCCTGAGCCGCGAAGATGCTCCCGACGAAGCAAAAAGCGAAGATGCCGATACCCATGAAGGAGAAGTAAAACCAGCCCAGGTCCATCGGGAACATCAGCCTGTTGAGCTGGTAAAATATCGTTCCGAACAGAAACATCATGGAAGCAAATACATAAATGGCCAGCAGAATAATCAAAACGGTAACAGCGGGATTTCTTTTCTTTTGATTTCTGCTTCTGAGAAACATTCTGGCGAAGAGCGCCTTGATGTTCAGAGCAATAAGCTTCCCGGTCATTTCTTCTCCTCCAACTCCAGAAACACGGATTCCAGCGACGAGTTGCCCTTGACCTCGTCCATTGTCCCCGAAACAACGAGCTTGCCGTTTCTGATAATGGCGACCTTGTCACACAGCTTTTCGGCGACCTCCAGCACGTGGGTCGAGAAAAAGATGGCGCCGCCCCTGCCGCACTTTTCGCGCATGATTGTTTTAAGTTTATGGGAAGCGACAGGGTCAAGCCCGACGAAGGGTTCGTCCATGATCATGAGCTTCGGGTCGTGCAGGAGCGCGGAGATGAGAGCCAGCTTCTGTTTCATGCCGTGGGAGTACGCGGAGACGGGCTGCGCCAGGTCGTCCGTCAGCTCAAACAGGTCGGCGTACTGATGGATGCGCTCCTGTCTGACATTGGCTGGTACGCCGAACACATCGGCAATGAAGTTGAGATATTTGATGCCGGAAAAAAACTCGTACATATCCGGATTGTCCGGAATGTAAGCCAGCACCTTTTTACAACCCAGCGGATCGCTTTTGACCGATTTGCCGTCGACGAATATTTCGCCGCTGTCAAATTGCAGAATGCCGGTAACGGCCTTGATCGTCGTCGTCTTGCCCGCGCCGTTATGGCCGATGAAGCCATAGATTTCGCCGGGTCGGATATGGAGCGTCAGGTCGTCCACCGCGCGCTTATCGCCGAAGGTTTTTGTCAGATGATCAATTTTTAACATGTTAATTCCCCCAGATAAGTCATATTACCATAATGACTGATATCTCCGCAAGTGATATCGATACCGTTATTTTACATTTTTAATATAGAGAAGGTTACTTTTTTGCTTCACTGCCCCCTGCGTGAAATATAAAACAGCAAGCAATTTTTTCGCCTGCTGTTTATGATAAACATGGTGTTTACGATAACCTGCTTTTAAAAGCTTCGTATCCGAAGGATTTGACGAGCTCTGTCGCGCCGCTTGTTCTGGCGATGGCGATGGAGGGGAGGTTGATGCCGTTGAAGGTGTTGTTTTTGACCATGGTGTAGATGGCCATGTCACAGAAGATGAGCCTGTCGCCGATACGAAGCGGCGTGTCGAAGCTGTAATCGCCGATAATATCGCCGGCGAGGCATGTGGGGCCGCCGAGCCTATAGTCTAATTTTTTCGTCTTCGGAAAACCGGAGCCGATCACATTGGGTCGGTACGGCATTTCCAGCACATCCGGCATATGGCAGGCGGCGGAAGCGTCCAGAATGGCGATTTTCACGCCGTTGTCGACGATGTCCAGAACGGTGCTGACGAGAAAACCCGTGCTCAGCGCCACGGCCTCGCCCGGCTCAAGATAGACGTCGACACCGTATTTTGCTTTGAATTCGCTGATGACCCGGACGAGCGCTTCGATATCGTAGTCCTCGCGGGTGATATGGTGCCCGCCGCCGAAATTGACCCATTCCATCCGGCTTAAATATTTGCCGAAATTTTTCTCGAACGCACCGAGCGTTGTTATAAGGGCGTCGGCGTTCTGCTCGCAGAGGGTGTGAAAATGCAAACCGCTGACGCCGTCCAGCAGATCCTCGCGGAAATTTGCGGCTGTGACGCCGAGGCGGGAGCCCTTGGCACAGGGGTCGTAGATATCGTGCCCTTGCGTGGAGCATTCGGGGTTGACGCGGATACCGATCCTTTTGCCCCTCGACAATGCGCGGTCTTTAAAATGTTCCAGCTGCGCAAAGGTGTTGAAGATGATGTGGTCGCTGATATCGGCGATCTCGTCAAGCTCGTCGTCCCTGTATGCGGCCGAAAAGACGTGGACCTCACCGCCCATCTCCTCGCGCCCCAGACGCGCCTCGAAAAGGCCACTGGCGGCTGTGCCGCTGAGATACCGGCCGATGAGCGGGTAGAGAGCGTACATGGAAAAGGCTTTCTGGGCCAGGAGAATTTTGCAGCCTGTCCTGTCCATGACGCTTTCCAGTATCTCAAGGTTCCTTATGAGTAAGTGCTCGTCGACGATATAGTACGGCGTCGAGAGGGTGTTTGGGTCAAACCGGATGTTTTTCATGCCGGCGCGCCTCAGTCTACAAGGACAGGAGAAAAGCTCTCCTGCCATGGGAGGCCCCATTTATTCAGGGCGTCCATGAACGGGTCGGGGTCAAACTCCTCAATATTATGCACGCCGGGCTTTTTCCAGTCTCCGGTTAACAGGAGCATGGCGCCGATCATGGCCGGGACGCCCGTCGTATAGGAGATGGCCTGGGAGCCGACCTCGGCGTAGGCCTCCTGATGGTCGCAGATGTTGTAGAGATAATAATGCTTTTCCGTGCCGTCCTTTTTTCCGGTAAAGATGCAGCCGATGTTTGTTTTACCCTTTGTCCTGGGGCCCAGGCTCGCCGGGTCGGGGAGGACGGCTTTTAAGAATTGAAGCGGCACGATCATTTTTCCGTCGAATTCGATGGGTTCAATAGACGTCATGCCGACATTTTCAAGGCATTTGAGGTGCGTTAAATAGCTCTGACCGAAGGTCATAAAAAACCGGATGCGTTTGATGCCCTTGATATTCAGCGCCAGAGATTCCAGCTCCTCGTGGTGCAGAAGATACATATCCTTTTTACCTATGCCCTCGAAATCATATTCCCGTTTGATTTCCATGGGCTCTGTTTCTACCCATTTGCCGTTTTCCCAGTAGCTGCCCTTGGCCGTGACCTCCCGGATGTTGATCTCGGGGTTGAAGTTTGTGGCGAATGGGTATCCATGGTCGCCGCCGTTGGCGTCCAGAATATCGATATTGCTGATCTCATCAAAATGGTGCTTCAGGGCGTATGCGGAGAAGACACCGGTGACGCCGGGGTCGAAGCCGCTGCCCAGCAGCGCCGTGATGCCGGCCTTTTCAAAGCGCTCCCGATAGGCCCACTGCCACTTGTACTCGAACTTCGCTGTATCCAGCGGCTCGTAGTTGGCCGTATCCACATAATCCGTCTTTGTGGCAAGGCATGCCTCCATAATCGTCAGGTCCTGATAAGGCAGAGCCAGATTCAGAACGACATCCGGCTGGAATTCGTTGATCAGCGAAATGAGGTCCATGACGTTAACGGCATCGACCTTTGCCGTATGAATCTTCGTTTTGCCGCCATCCAGCTTCTTTTTAAGCTCATCGCACTTGCTCTTTGTGCGGCTGGCGATCATAATCTCTTCAAAAACCTCGCTGTTCTGGCAGCATTTGTGGATAGCAACGCTTGCCACGCCGCCGCAGCCGATGATGAGTGCTTTTCCCATGTTGTACCTCCGAAAATTATATTGACAGCAAAAGCTCGCGGAGAACCTTGCACGCGGTTATTGTCGAGACGCCGCTCTGGTCGTAGACGGGCGAGAGCTCGACGAGGTCACAGCCGACGATATCCAGCGCGCAGGCCTCTCTTATCGCGGCGATCAAATCTGTAAAACTCACGCCGCCGGCTTCGGGGGTGCCGGTGCCCGGAAAGGCGGACGGGTCCAGAACGTCGAGGTCAATGGTAAGATAGACGGGTATGTCCTTGAGTTTCTTCACGGTGTCGGCAAGACCGGCAAAGTCGAACTTCCGCAGGGACGTGTGTGCATTGGCGAATTCGAATTCGCACCTGTCGCCGGAGCGGATGCCGAACTGGAAAATCCGGTTGTCGCCGACAAGATCGTAACAGCGGCGCAGGACGGACGCGTGGGACAATGATGCGCCGAGATAGTCGTCCCGCAGGTCGGCGTGGGCGTCGTAATGGATAATACAAACCTGGGGGTGTTTGTCGAATACAGCCCGAAACGCACCCAGGGTGACGAGATGCTCCCCGCCGAGCATCACGGGGATTTTTCCGTCATGCAGTATCGCAGACGTGTATTTTTCAATCTGCTCCAACGCTTTTCCCGTGTCGCCGATACAGAGCTCCAGATCGCCGCCGTCAAAAACGGCGATATCGCCCAAATCGCTGTCGAGGTATGGGCTGTATGTTTCAAGCCCGAAAGATTGGGACCGCATCTCACGGCTGGCAAAGCGCGTCCCCGGCCGGTATGAAACGGTCGAATCAAACGGCGCTCCGAAAAGGACGATACCGGCCTGGTCATACGCGCTGTTGCAGCCTAAAAAGGTCTCTATGTTTCTATTCAACATCTCTTAAAAGCCCCCAGACATAGTTCGGCAGGGCGAACGCGCCAACATGCAGCTTTGTGTTATAGTATTGAGTCTTTAATTCCAAATCATTCCATTGAGTTTCGTGCAGGTCGCCTATGGGGTGGTAGCGCTTCGAAGCGAAGCCGAACAGCCAGTGGCCCGAAGGGTATGTGGGGATGTGCGCCTGATAGACACGGCTGATGGGAAAGCTTTTCACGATACGTTTGTGAGCGCGCTGCATGGCGATGGCGTCATTTTCGTAAAACGGGCTCTCGTGCTGGTTGACCATTATTCCGGTCTCGCGAAGGGCTTTATAGCAGTTGCCGTAAAACTCCTTTGTGAAAAGGCCCTCTCCGGGGCCGAAAGGATCCGTTGAGTCGACAATGATAAGGTCGTACTGATCCTCCACACTGCGGATGAACTTCAGCCCGTCCTGAATCATGACGTTCACCCGTTTGTCCTCGAAACCACAGGCCGTCTGAGGCAGAAATTTTTTACACACATCGATCACCATCTCATCGATCTCCACCAGGTCGATCCGCTTGATCGTATCATAATGCGAGAGCTCTCTTACCACGCCGCCGTCTCCGGCGCCGATGACAAGTACGTTCCCGATGTCGGGATTGACGGCGAGAGCCGGGTGGACGATCATCTCGTGATAGATGAATTCATCCTTCTCTGTGAGCATCATATAGCCGTCCAGCGTGAGGAAGCGGCCGAACTCGACGGACTCAAACACGTCGATCCGCTGGAACGGGCTCTGTGCCGAAAAGAGCTGTTTATCGGTGCGGATGGAGAACTGGGCATTTTTCGTATGCCGTTCGGAAAACCATAATTCCATATAAACCTCCTCTGTTGCGCCGCGTATTAATCCCGGTCTTTCAAAACGTTGAGACGGCTGACGCTCAGGTCCTCCGTACCTGTCAGAAAGCAGCCTTTTTCCTTGGCATAAATGATATAGTCGATGATCTCCCGCGTGATTCTTTCACCTGGCGACAGGATCGGTATGCCGGGAGGATAGCTCATGACATTCTCCGCGCAGACCTCGCCAAGGCAGTTTTCAAGGGGAACCGATACCTTTTCCGCGTAAAAGGCTTTCTGCGGCGAGGTGACGACAGCCGGTGAAATGTACTCATATTCCAGCATGCCTGTCCTGTCTTTTTTATAGAGCCGCCGGATATCGTAGAGCGCGCTGACGAGGCGCTCGATATTTTTGTCCGTGTCACCGACGGAAATATAGGCGAGAAAATTCCCGATATCGCCGAATTCCACCTGAATGTCGTACTCATCTCTTAATATCTCATAGACCTCAATGCCGGCGAGACCCAGGTCAAGGGTGTTGACGGACAGCTTCGTCGTGTCAAAGTCAAAGACAGTGTCGCCGTTAATGAGCTCCTTTGAGTAGGCGTAATAATCGCCGAGTCTGTTGATCTCGTCTCTTGCGTACTGCGCCATGCTGATGACCTTGTTGAATATTTCATGTCCGTTCAGCGCCAGATTCTTGCGGGAGATGTCAAGGCTAGACAGCAGGAGGTACGATCCGCTTGTCGTCTGTGTCAGGTTTATGATCTGGCGGACATAGTCGGCGTTGACGACGGGGCCGGTCAGCAGCAGTGAGCTTTGGGTCAGCGAGCCGCCGGACTTATGCATGCTGACGGAGGCCATATCGGCTCCGGCGGCCATAGCCGATACGGGCAGTTTGTCGCTGAAATAGAAATGCGTGCCGTGGGCTTCGTCAACCAGGACCTTCATCCCGTTTCGATGCGCCGTCTCGGTGATTTTCTGCACGTTTGAGCAGATGCCGTAGTATGTGGGGTTGTTTAGAAGGACGGCTTTGGCGTCCGGATTTGCTTCGATCGCTTTTTCGACGTCAAAAGCGGACATTCCGAGGGAAATGCCCAGCGAGCGGTCGATCTGTGGGTTGACATAAATCGGCGTCGCTCCGCTGAGAATGAGCGCGTTGATGGCGCTGATATGCACATTGCGGGGCAGTATAATTTTATCGCCCTTTTTACAGGACGCTATGATCATTGCCTGAACGCCGGATGTCGTCCCGCCCACCATAAAAAAGGCGTGGCCGGCGCCGAAGGCGGCGGCAGCCAGCGCCTCGGCGTCCTTAATGACCGAGACGGGATGGCAGAGGTTATCCAGGGGCTTCATGGAGTTGACATCAACGTTCATGCACCTCTCCCCGAGAAAAGCCGCCAGCTCCGGGCTGCCCCGACCGCGCTTGTGGCCGGGGACATCAAACGGGACGATGCGCATGTTTTTAACGGCGTTTAAAGCCTCCAGGATCGGTGTTCTTTTTTGGTCAAGGATTTTATCCAACGGCGGCTCCTTATTCAATACACATTCGTCGCGCTTAATATTTCAATCATTTCCGAGGAAATGCCTAATACACATTCGTCGCGCTAAAAATTTCAATCATTTCCTTGCGTAACAGGCTTGTGGCCTGAAGCCTCGCCTTTGGCGGCATCTCATAGACATCCGCATTGAACACATAATTCTGCAGATCCATCTCTTTAATGAGCATTTTTGTGTGAAATATATTCGACTGATACACGTTAATATCAATTGTGTCGTATTTTTCAAGCGTCTCACTGTTGATATAGTCCTGGATTGACGTGATTGTATGATCCATGAAAAGCTTTTTGCCGTCGATATTCCGCGTAAAGCCGCGGACTCTGTAATCCATCGTGATGATATCGCTGTCGAAGCTCCCGATCAGAAAATCCAGTGTGGAGAGCGGGGTGATAGCGCCGCATGTCGTCACATCGATATCAACCCTGAACGTTGCGATTGCATTGTCCGGATGGTATTCCGGGTAGGTGTGAACGGTCACATGGCTCTTATCCAGATGCGCAACGACGGTATCACCGCTTGCCTGCGCCAGCTGCGTCGGTTCGGCAATCAGAAATGTGACGCTGGCGCCCTGGGGATCGTAATCCTGCTTTGAGACGTTCAAAACGGTCGCGCCGATCATTTCCGTCAGGTGATAGAGGATTTTTGTCAGCCGGTCCGAGTTGTACTGCTCACCGATATAGGCGACGTAATCCTTTTGAGCCCGCTCCGTCTTTGCGTAGCAGACGTCGTAAATATTAAAGCTCAGCGACTTTGTCAGGTTGTTGAAGCCGTAAAGTTTCATTTTGTTTTCCATGTCAGCCTCCAAAATGCAAAAAATAAAAGCTCTAGCGCATTACGGTATAAACCACAACACACGTGAGCGATTATCCTAGAAATGTTTTATTTATTTACGAATCAAATTCGCATTTATTTATTCATTCTTTGACATTTTCAGAGTCTATATAGCATGAATTACTTTTACTACTCTTATTGATCGTTTCACAAGTGTGTTTGTTATAAAAACCAAGGTTTTAAGTAACCAACTCATAAAATTTGAGCTGCGTACCCTCATACGCTCCACCCAATCAATAAGGCAACGAAAGTTGCCAATCGGCATTTGACCTGGCTGTCCGTCCGGCCTCTTGAACAAATTTGTAATCGCAAGCGATTTCAAATTTGCTTGGTCAAAAATTCTTTGCACCCATGTTCTCTCTGTTTTGATATAGCAAAACGCATACTAACATATAAACATGCATATGTCAATGCTTCGGTTCCCTGATTGGTTATTTTTTATCTGCCCAGGAAACGCGCCAGAAAATCCTTTGTTTCCTGTTTTTCGGGCGTCAGGAATATTTGATCAGGGGGACCTTCTTCACAAATCACGCCGTCATTCATAAAGACCACATGGTTTGCCACGTCTCTGGCAAAAGCCATTTCATGGGTCACGATGATCATGGTCATCCCCTCTTTGGCGAGCTTGTGCATGACAGCGAGGACCTCGCCGACCATCTGCGGGTCCAGCGCGGAGGTCGGTTCGTCGAACAGCAGAATTTCCGGCTCCATCGCCAGGGCCCGGGCAATGGCGACGCGCTGCTTCTGCCCGCCGGAGAGCTGCCGCGGCTTGGCTTTGACAAACGGTGACATACCGACCTTTTCCAGATATGTCTGCGCCGTCTCCTCGGCTGTTTTTTTGTCTTTTTTCAAGACCTTCTGCAAGCCGACCATGCAATTATGAAGCGCCGTCATATTGGCAAAGAGATTAAAGCTCTGAAATACCATGCCGACCTTTGCGCGGTATGCCGGGATATTGATCTGCCTTCTTGTGACATCCGTGCCGTGAAACAGTATCTCCCCGCCGGACGGCGTCTCCAGGAGGTTGATACAGCGCAGGAGCGTCGATTTGCCGGAGCCGGACGCGCCGATGACGCAGATGACATCACCCTTATTGATGGAAAAATCGATATCACGGAGAACGACATTGCTGCCGAAGGCTTTGCTGAGGTGGCGGATCTCAAGAAGCTTATCCGACAGTGAATTTTCAATTGTCATCTTCTTGTCCCCCTGTCTTTACCGATAAAGTTGAACATGCCGCTCGTATGTGCCAGCGTATCCTTCGTGGCCAGATCATAATTCTGCGGGCCGTCCATTTTCTTTTCAACATATCGCAGAAGTCTGGAGAAGAAAACGGTCATGACAAGGTACATGACCATCGCAATCGTAAAGGGCTCGAAATAGATGTATCGTGCGCCGGCGACGGATTTTGTTGCGAAGAAAAGCTCCACAACGCCGATAACTGAAAGAACGCACGTATCCTTGATATTAATGATCAGGTTATTGCCGATTTGCGGCATGATGTTCCGAAGCGCTTGGGGCAGGATCACTTGAAGCATGGTTTGAAAATGCGTCATACCGATGGCCTTGGCGCCTTCGGATTGCCCCTCATCAATTGACAGGATGCCTCCGCGCACCGTTTCAGCCATATAGGCGCCTGTATTGATCGATACGATCAAAAACGAGGCCATTAACCATGAAAGCTTGACGCCGCCGGAGACAAGACCGTAATAAATGAACATGGCCTGGACCATCATGGGGGTGCCCCTGAACACCTCGACATAGATGTTCAGCAGAAGCTTAACGACAAAGAGCACCGCTCTTTTCACGGGATTATCCCTTTTGCTCACGGGAATTGTCTGCACGATACCGACAATAAAACCGATGACGCAGCCGATCAATGTGCTGACGACTGCAATGAGAAGCGTACCGCCCGCACCCCTGAGCAGTGAAGCACCGTACTTATCAATGAGATATAATATCCTGCCAAAAAAATCTTGCGGCATCTGTAGCTCCTTTCAGGCAAATACGGGGGAGCGGAAATCCACTCCCCCGATTGCTGCATTGAGTGAGATTATTGTGCTAAAGGCTGCAGCTTGATCGCTTCCTGCATCATTCTGTCAAAATCAGCCTGCGTCAGCGTCTCCAGAACGCCGTTGATGGCGTCGACGAGCGCCGTGTTGCCCTTCTTGATGGAGATACCGATATTGATTTCTTCTTCGGAAACCTCAAAGTTATCTGCTGTACCGGTAAAATCGAGAAGCTTCAGATCAGTATTGACCATAACAGCGGCCATGGCTGTCGGCGCGTCGGTGACGACAAGGTCACAGTTGCCGGCGTTCAGCGACACCAGCATCGCAGAGGTGTCGTCCATCGCAGGTTGAATGCTGGCGTCTTTGATCTGGGGCAGGCAGACATCATACCATACGGTGTTAATCTGAGAGGTGCAGGTCGCGCCAGCGAGGCCTGACAAGCCTGTGGCAGAGGCAAACTTGGAATCAGCCTTGGTTAAAACAACGATGGAGGCATAGTAGTATGGTGTGGAGAAATCCATTGATTCAAGGCGATCGGCCGTGATGGACTGGCCGCAGATACCCACATCGATATCACCTGACTGAACGGCCAGAGGGATACTGTCCCATGCCAGCTTGTGGACTTCAAGAGTGTAACCCAGCTTCTCACAGATATACTTGGCCATCATAACATCGTAGCCATAGGCAAATTCGGGGCTCTGAAAAATCGGTACGGCACCGTTGGAATCGTCCGGCTGGGACCAGTTATAAGGCGCGTAAGCGCATTCCATGCCAACCTTCAGAATCTTAGCCTCTGAGGGCTGAGAAGAGGCGAGCTCTGAGGGGGATGCCTCAGCGGAAGGTGAAATGCCGGCGGGTGAAGCGGAAGCCGACGGATCTGCTGAGGGGGCTTTCGGGGCACAGGCAGCCAAGCCTACGATCATGACCAAAGTCAGAATAATGGGGATTATCTTTTTCATTTTACCATCCTCCGTGTATCGATTCATTTTCCGCTTATCCGGCGCCGAACGCGGTATCAAAAAAACACGCATATTATAAGACATTTTAACATCCGGCAGGTGCTTTCGCAATATCAAATATCGTTGGAGGCATGATATATTTCAATATTTATTCACTTTTTTACATCAGGCAGGAAAAAACGGGCTTCCGGTTCCCGGCGTATGCCGCAACAGAAAGGCGCCGGCGCATATAATGTTTGTAAGATATGTTTTTATCGCCCCGAAGGGTTGCCGGGACGGAATGGAGAATAATATGATTTGGTTTTTATCCCAGCGAGCGAAGTATTACATTGATATGATACACGGCAAAAAACCGGATGCGAAAGCGGAAATCAAAGGCAGCGGGGCTTATCCGGACATTATCGGAAAAGCAAATTTCTATCAGACAAAGGACGGCGTGCTGTTGAGTGTTGAGGTCGCGGGACTGCCGGCGGGCGGTAATCAGCCCTGCGCCGGCGGCATATACGGCTTTCATATTCACGAGGGCGAATCCTGTACGGGAAGCATGGAGGATCCCTTTGCCGATACGAAGGGGCACTATAATCCCCGCGGCTGTCAGCACCCCGATCACGCGGGGGACCTGCCGCCGCTCTTTGCTGCGCAGGGGCGCGCTTTCATTGTATTTTTAACAGGCCGTTTTACCGTTACGGATATCATCGGCAGGACTATTGTCGTCCATCATGCGCCCGACGACTTTACATCACAGCCCTCGGGGAATTCGGGAAAGAAAATCGCCTGCGGGGAAATACGGAGTTAGGCAAAAGAGAAAAGATTCTTCGGAGCCGTCAAGCGAAGAATCTTTTTTAGGCTTATTTGTACGTTAAAAATCTGCCGTACGCAACGGCTTCAATGGCTGGCCTCGATATGGGAACCGACCGGCGGTGTCCCGCCGCCCGGTTTTTGACCGGGAGCTTTATTCCGGCTCTTTCCGCCCCTGTGATGCCGCTTGTTCTTCTTGTTCTGTATTTTTTCGCCCGCTGCCGCCGGTGTATCCTTATCGGGCGGCAGTTTTTTATCCTGTTTGGGAGCCAGTGGCTTTCCGGGATGCGCCTTTTGATGCCTCGGCTCGGTTTTCTGAGCAGGCTCGGCTTTTCTAGAGTATTTAATTTCGGCCGACGCCTCGCGTTTTTGTTCCGGGCGGCGCTCGATTGTTGTTTCGGGTTTTGGGGCGCTGCTGACGATAACAGGCGGCTTTTCTGTAAAGCCGGCCTCTTCCAGCTTGCCCTCCGCTTTTGCCGCAATGTATTCGGCCCGGCGCGCCTTGCCGCCCAGAACGTCCAGTTCATCAAAGGTGAACGTCTTGAGCGTCGTGTCAAATCCATTTTCGAGCCGAACCTTGGCGTTGCCGCGCAGAAGGTTGACGCTAATGACGGAACCTTTGCCCGAGGGGGTATCAACAAAAGCGTCGACCTTCGGCGCCCTCTTGACGAGGTCCTCGTATGCGTTTTCTTCATATTTAAGGCAACACATGAGCCTGCCGCAGGTCCCCGATATTTTTACCGGATTGAGAGACAAGCCCTGCGTCTTTGCCATTTTGATGGAGACGGGGTGAAATTCATCCAGGAACTGCGTGCAGCAGAAGGGTTTGCCGCAGATACCGAGCCCGCCCAGCATTCTGGCCTCGTCCCTGACGCCGATCTGGCGGAGTTCGATGCGTGTTTTAAAGACGGAGGCGAGGTCCTTGACAAGCTCCCTGAAATCCACACGCCCGTCCGATGTGAAAAAGAAGAGGATTTTGCTGCCCTCAAAGCTGAACTCCACATCGACAAGCTTCATGTCAAGACAATGTTCTTCAATTTTCTTCTGACAGAAAATAAACGCTTCCGCTTCCTTTGTCTTGTTTTCAGCAGCTTTCTTGTTATCCTCCCCGGTGGCGATACGTGTGACGGGGCGCAGCGGCGGAATAATCGCCGCGTCCTCCACGAAGTGGTTCCCGCAGGTGCACTCCGCATATTCAAGGCCTTTTGAAGTCTCCACGATCACATTGGTGTCGGACGGAATGATGAGCCCGGCTGGATCAAAAAAGTAGACCTTGCCTTTATTCTTAAATCGAACGCTAATTACTTCAGTCATTACTTCCCTCATTTCGTATTGGCGGCGGTTGTTCGTTCTGTTCAGTTCCGCCGCCTTCGATCAGCTCCGCGCATATCATTCCGGTGATATGCCCCAGGCTGACATTGTTGTCAAGATATTCCCTGGCCCGTTCCAATACGGTGACGGCCTTCATAATATATCCGGGAGCGGGCGCCTCTCCGGCGCCGTTTAGTCGGGATTTCATTTTTGATATAAGAAATGCCCTTGCGTCGGTGATAAATTCCGCGAACGCGCCTTTTTCCAGCTTCTCAAGAACGAAGGAGAGCTCGGCCAGCTCGATCGGACTGCCCGTCAGGGCTTTATAAAAAGCAATGGCGTCGTCGCGCAATTGTCCCGGAGCGGTTTCTGAGCGTCTGTCGGCGGAGAGCACAACACAGCGGGACCGGACGGTCGGCAGAAGCTCGGCGGGGTTATCGGCAATGAGAATAAAGGCGGCGCTTACAGGGGGATCTTCCAGGAGCTTCAAAATGGCATTCTGAGCGTATACATTCATGGAGCCCGCGTGATAAAGGATGTATACCTTTTTTGAAGCCTCATTGGGCATGATAACAGCGTCTTCCCTGAGAGCGCGAATCTGGTCGACGTAGATCTCCCTGGCTTCGGGGTTTCTGTCAATAGTAATAATATCAGGGTGAATGCGGCGGGTCGCTTTTTGGCAGTGCGGACATGTCAGGCACGGTTTTTCGTCCGGGTTTGCGCAGACAATCGCAGCAGCCAGCTTCCAGGCGAATTCGTCCTGCCCGGCTTCGCTGCCGCCCCATAGAATATAGGCGTGCGAAAATGCGCCCGTTACGATCGGACCGTCATTGTCTGCACTGCTGTTATCGTGAGGGTTCATATATACTCCATTTTCATTTTATCCATTATCGCCATGCCTATCATATTATTTTACATTTTCAGGTGTCTTTCGTCAACAGCAAATGTTAGAAAGATTATGTTAACTGAAAAAGGGGCCGGCGAACAAACGGGTTGTAACGCCTTCATAAAAAGCGTATAATCATTAAACACAGTAAAAGGATTATATCGAGGCAGACTAATATTACAAAACGTAATATTAAATAAAGAAAGGAAAGCAATCATGAGCAAAGGAACATTCTACATCACAACGCCCATTTATTATCCCTCGGATAAGCTTCATATCGGACACACCTACTCCACGGTGGCTGCTGACGCGATGGCGAGGTATAAGCGAATGCAGGGCTTTGATGTCATGTTCCTCACCGGGACAGACGAGCACGGCCAGAAGATCGAGGAGAAAGCCAAAGCTGCCGGGGTTTCGCCCCAGCAGTATGTGGATAAAATCGTGGCCGGCATCCAGGATCTGTGGAAGCTTATGAACATCTCCTACGACCGGTTCATCCGCACCACCGACGACTATCATATGTTGTCAATCCAGCGGATTTTCAAGACCATGTACCAGAAGGGCGACATCTACAAGGGCGCCTACAAAGGCCTGTACTGCACGCCCTGCGAGTCTTTCTGGACGGAGAGCCAGCTGAAGGACGGGAAGTGCCCCGACTGCGGACGCGAGGTTAACTATGCCGAGGAAGAGGCCTACTTTTTCCGCATGTCCAAGTATGCCGACAGACTCCGTACCCTGCTGCGCGGCGGCGAGTTTTTACAGCCGCCCTCGCGGGTAAACGAGATGATCAACAATTTCATCGACTGCGAGGGTGGCCTCCAGGACCTATGCGTGTCGCGAACGACCTTTACCTGGGGTGTGCCCGTGGACTTCGACCCGGGACACGTGGTCTATGTCTGGCTGGACGCCCTGTTCAACTACACAACGGCGCTTGGCTTCATGAACGACACCTACGACGATTATGATAAGTATTGGCCGGCGGACGTCCATTTCATGGCAAAGGAAATTGTCCGCTTCCATTCCATCTACTGGCCGGCGTTTCTTATTAGCTTGGAAATGCCGCTGCCGAAGAGAATATTCGGCCATGGATGGCTGAATATCGACGGTGCGAAGATGTCAAAATCCGTCGGCAATGTCGTCGATCCGGTCATCCTGGCCAGTCGTTACGGCGTTGACGCGCTGAGGTATTTTCTGCTGCGGGAGTTCCCCTTCGGCTCGGACGGAAATTTTTCGAATGAGCTGTTGATCACGCGGATCAACACCGATCTGGCCAACGACCTTGGAAACCTTGTATCGAGAACCGTTGCGATGGTACTGAAGTATTTCGGCGGCACCCTGCCTGAAAATCAGACAGCCGCCGCCATTGATGGCACCAGTGCTATTGACGGCGAACTGGTCGGGATGGTGAACGCCCTTCGTGGAATGTATGAGACGCAGATGGAGAAATACGCCTTTCAAAACGCGCTGACGGAGATTTTCCGCGTCACGTCCCGGGCAAACAAATATATTGACGAGACCGCGCCCTGGGTGCTGGCGAAGGACGGGGCGAACCTGCCGCGCCTCGCCGCTGTTATGTACAATCTTCTGGAAACGATCCGTGTCTGTGCGGTGCTGCTCAAGCCGTTCATGCCGATCACGAGTCAGAAAATCTTTGAGCAGATCGGGGCACATGAGGCTGTTCAGTCATGGGACTCGGCTGCGGCCTTCGGCGAGCTGCCGAGAAATGCGACAGTTACAAAGGGTGACGCCATTTTCCCCAGGATCGATATGGCGAAGGAGCTTGAAATCCTGGCCGGGGAATTATGATGTTTTCAGAACCCAAATAATACGCAAAGGGCTGTCTCACAATTCGTGCGGCAGCCCCTATTATTTATCCTGCTCGTTTTGATTGTCGCCGGCGTTCTTTTTCCGCAACACACGGGCTTTCATTTTTTTCAGCGCGTCGTCATATTGAAAAGACCGCAGTTTCGGGAACGCCCGTATGATCCTCCTGTTTTGGAGCCTGCCGAGGCTGAAGAGGGTTTTGATGCGCTCGGAATAAAATTCGCTCTCCTCAAAGCTCACCCGTATCGAATCCCTCAGCTCGCCGGCGCGCCTGTAGTACTTTCCGAAGAAATCGTTGAGGGCGCCCTGAATTTCGCTGAGCCGGCCGTTCATAATAAAAACATGGCGGATTGTCAGGGTGAAATCGATAAAGAGGTAAATGATGACCAGTAATAAGATGATGCTTTTTAAATTCTCGGGTATCCGGCCGGTCAGGCTCCTGACAAACGGATGGATGAACCTGATCTGCAGCACGGCAAAGATACCGAAAACAGCGGAGGATATCACGCTGATCCTGCCTTTGTAATTCAGGGGGAACATGGAGTAATCCCACCACTTGGCGTGGAAAAGGTTTTCGAGCAGCACGGCCGTCAGGTATTCAAGCGATGTTGTCAAAAAGACCGCAATAAAAAAAAGTGCGAAAATATTGCTGACGTTGTTTTCAAGCAGAAGCAGCAGCAGAAGCGCGCCGAAGCCGTAGATGGGGCAGAAGGGCCCGTTGAGAAAGCCCCGGTTGACAAACCGGCGTTCCTGGACCGTAAACAAGGCGGTCTCCCACGCCCAGCCGACAAAGCTATATAAGAAAAACCACAGGAGCCAGTCTAATACATGCATCTTTGATAACTCCGGATCAGATATTTACAGTAAAAATTTCCGGAGAGCCGTTATGGAGCATCTCCGGCGAGCTGTTAACAATTTATACCGAAGGCGGGGCTAATATGCAGCCTCGCATATTTTCTTCATGACCTGATGATTGCCGCTCTTGAAGACCTCCCTGATGCAGAAAAATTTATCGACAAGGACGACGACAAACGTCTCGGGGTATTTCGGCAGGGAGAGCGTCAGCGGCCACATATGCTTTTTGATGACATCCCGTTCTCTTTGGTTCAGCTGAAAGGCTTTGTCCGCGTTGATTGAGGCGGTTTTCGGGTGGCGGAAAGCGTGCAGGCCGCCGTGGGGGTTTCCGACATGCCAGTCGTAAAGAAAAAAATCGTGAAGGAGTCCGCCGCGGGCAGCGGACCGGTAATCGAGCCCGAGCTTTCTGCAAATGAGGTAACTGAAGATCGACACGTTCAGGCTGTGCTTTAGGCAGTCGACACCCCGGTGCTGGTTGTAGCGCTTCATCGACCGGACATCTTCATGCTCAATAATTTCTGAGACACAGGCGAGATATTCCCTGCTCAATTCGGAAGGGCTCATTTTTAGTTTATGTTCGGGCATGCAGGTCCTCCGTGAAAACGCATTTCTTACGACCTAATATGACATATTCCGGTGCCCGTGTCAATAACGCAGATAACA
>JAAYBH010000036.1 GCA_012718935.1 Clostridiales bacterium | reverse complement strand
CTTTATTGCCCCGATTCCGTTTTCGACGGTCGCTATTCCGATGTTTCTCGTATTTGTCGCCGTCGGGTTCGGCGTCGGCGTCGTCGGAAGCATGATGGCAATCAAGAATTACCTGAGAGTATAGAGGCAGGCGGCGTGCTTTGTCATTCATGAGGTGTTGAATATGAACAGAAAGTTTATCAGAATTGTCGCGATAATCCTGGCGGTGCTAATGGCAGCGTCCGTCCTTTATGTTGTCGTGGACAGCCTGGCGGCAGGCGCGGTGACACAGGGTGAGATTGACAAGCTGAAGAAAGAACAGAAGGAAATACAAAAAAAGCAGCAGGAGCTCCAGTCGACAATCAACTCGCTGGATTATGAGAGAAAAACAGCGCTGGCGAAAAAACAGGTGCTTGACGACCAGATACAGCTGACACAGGATGATATTGCGAATACGACCCTGCAGATCGAAACCTACGAGACCTTGATTGCAGCAAAAAAGCTGGAGGTCATCGAGGCGCAGAAAACCGAGGATGAGCAGTGGGCGCTGTACAAGCTCCGCATGCGCGAGATGGAGGAATACGGCAGCATCTCCTACATATCCGTCATATTTGAAGCCAACAGCTTTTCCGACCTACTGGCCCGCATCAACGATGTGGGCGAGCTCATACAGTATGACCAGCGGCTCTATGAACAGCTCAAAGCAGCCAAACAGACGACGATTGAGGCTAAGGCGTCCCTGGAAGTGTCACTTGCCGATCAGGAAGTTGAAAAAGCGAATCTCCTGACCAAGAACCAGGAGCTGGAGACGCAGCTGGCGGCGGCGGACGCGCTGCTGGATGAGATCGAGAAAAACATCGACGAGGCTAAAAAGCTTTATCAGGACGAGCTGGAAGCCGGCAAAAATATACAGAACCTGATTAACAAAAAGACCGAGCAGCTCAAGCAGCAGCAGGTCAAGGGCACCGGGTCGTTTATATGGCCGACGCCTTCCAGCAGCAAGGTCACATCCCGCTACGGGAACAGATGGCACCCGATTTTTAAGGCATACAGGATGCATAGCGGTATCGATATCGGCGCAAAACATGGCGCGAGCGTCATGGCGGCCGACGGCGGCGTTGTCATTATCTCGGAATACAGCTCGTCTTACGGCCACTATATCGTCATCAGCCACGGCAACGGTATGACGTCGCTGTACGCCCATTTGAGCAAGAGGCTTGTCAAGGAGGGCGACAAGGTCACCCAGGGGCAGAAAATCGGACTGATCGGCTCGACGGGCAATTCCACGGGGCCCCATCTCCATTATGAAATTTCAAAAAACGGCTCGAGAATCAATCCTCTCACATATTATGACTCCTCAACTTATGTGATCAGAGAATGACAGGCCGCTAATGGATTCCGATATGAAAAAAAGATTCAGTATGAAAGCAGTTGTAGCGCTGATGCTCTGTGCGTCAGCGCTCACCTGTGTTCTGTTGCTGGCGTTTTTCGGGCTGTATCTGGGTTTCGGGTCGGATCTTTTCGGCGAGGTGCGCACATATATCGCCCTGCGGCGCGGGATCAGGGACGAGTATATCGGTACGTACGACGGGAAGGATGTATCGGAAGCGGCACTGGCGTCGGCTGTCGCGGCTCTTGGTGACCAGTGGTCCTACTATCTGACGCCGGAAGAATTCGGCGACTATATCAATGCCTCGTATAACCGGTATTCAGGTTTGGGCATCAGCGTGGTAAAGGATGAGAAAACCGGCGGCCTGCTCGTTACGAATGTGTATGCCGGGTCCCCGGCCGAAAAATCCGGTATGGTCCCGGGTGATTTAATAAGCGCCATTGACGGTAAGGACATCACTCAGATGGCGCTCTCCGAGGCCATCACCCTCATCGACAGGCAGCTGGGGCAAACAGTGATGCTGACACTGCTGGGGGCAGACGGAGCTACGAGGGATGCGGCTGTCGAATATGCCCTGATTGAAACGCATCCGGTGAGCTATGAGCTCCTTGACGGCGCGATCGGATATATTCAAATCAAAAATTTTGAAGGCGGCGCCGGCACCGAGTTTACCGCAGCGGCGGACGACCTCATGGAGCAGGGGGCGAAAGCGTTTATATTTGACGTCCGGAACAACGGCGGCGGAAAGGTCTCGGAGCTCAGGCTGATGCTCGATTATCTGCTGCCGGCCTGTGAAATTTTTGTCTCCGTCGATAAAAGCGGCAGGGAGGAGGTCCTGGTGTCGGACCAGGACAACGTGAAGCTGCCGTCCGTCATCCTTGTCAACGGTTTTTCCTTTTCAGCCGCAGAATACTTTGCGGCCTGCCTGAGTGAATACGATTACGCGGCCGTCGTCGGTCAGCGAACCACCGGAAAAAACAGGTCGCAGATTACTCTGCGGCTGCCGGACGGGGGTGCACTGCATATATCCTCCGGCGAATACCTGACGCCAAACCGCGTGAGCCTGACAGGACAGGGCGGTTTAACGCCGGATTATGAAATCCCCCTGTCCGACGAGGACAACGCGCTGCTTTACAACGACAGACTTGACCCGTCAAAAGACACCCAGCTTCAGAAAGCAATCGAGCTGCTCAAACAGGCATAAGAGTCAAATCCGCTCATATATTCTAAAGAACCGGCTGCGCCGGTTATGGAATTAGGAGCGGGTGGACCAGCCATGATTTGTTTGTTTGATAAGCAGGACGCCCCCGATGCCGGCATCCTCACCCGCATCAGGCGCACCCGCAGGGGTTATAAGGGCTTGCGTACCGGTGAGACGCTGATCCTCGGCATCAGGGCAATGACTGCCACGCTCGACATCACGCCGTCAATGCCGATGAAAGTCGTTCGGAAAAGGATCAGGTACGCCGCAGAACGGATGCGCGCGGTGCGCGTCCGGAAAGTATTATTTTCCGAGGATTTCCCGTATAGAGAGCTTGTTCTGGGGGAAGGCTTTGATGAAATGGATGACAGCCGGCTGCCGGAGCTGCTTGCGGGGAAAATCGCTTCTGTATTTTCCGGACGGGATAAGGTTGCGGCTTTCTTTGCCGAGCGGCTGACAAGCGAAGCCGAGCATGTCTTCCGCCAGTTGTGCCGGGAGTATAAATATGTCATGTCCGCCGTGGAGTATTATGACGGGCGGCTGTATCACGACCTCATCAGAGGGCTCGGGATCTCCGTGATCGGGCAGCCTACGGAAAGGCAGCTGGCCAAGGCCGATGTGGCCGTCTTTTTCAGTCCGCCGGTACGGCAGACTGTCCTGCCGGAAAAATGCGTTGCCATACCTGTGTGCCCTGCGGCGCTGGACGGCGTTGTCTGCAGAAGAGCAGTCGCCGGTATGGCGGTTGAGCTGACAAACGGCAAAGCTCCCCATATACCGGGCGGCTTCCCGTCTATGCCGCTGATCGCAGCCGCAATTGATGCCGGTTCGCTGAGCCGTGAGGAAGTTCTTGTACGTACCCTGGAGTTTAAAGACATGTATTCATAGAGCTGATATATCATCACAATGATCAATCATCGCAATGATCAATCATAGCTATGATCGGCTTGACAAAAATTGATTTTTTGACTATAATCAGTGTTCATATACGGCTTGCATAAATTTGCTTTTGAATTATGCAATTTTGATAGTATTTTATATCATGTGTCGGTTTTATCCGGCACGGTATTTTTTTAGATTAATACGGGAAAGAAATAATTTCCAATACCTGAATCCGGCGCGTCTCACATCAATAAAGGCGCGTGAATATCATAACGTGATAACCGAAAGGATGGTGGCTATGGTTAAGGAAACACGATATAAAATGAGTGAGGAACGTCTGCAAGAGCTGAAGGACGAGCTTCACTATCTCATTACTGTCAGAGAAAAAGAGGTAGCGGAGCAGATTAAAGAGGCGAGATCCTTTGGCGACCTCTCAGAAAACAGCGAATACGACGAGGCAAAAACAGAGCAGGGCAAGCTGTATTCCAAAATCGCTGAAATAAAGAACCTGATTGAAAATGCCGAAATCATCAAAAAAAGTGAAGGGACCGACAAGGTCGGTATCGGCAGTATCGTCACGGTCAGGGACTGTGAGCTTGATATCGAGGAGAAGTATCAGGTTGTCGGATCTCAGGAAGCCGACCCAATTACAGGCAATATTTCGGACGATTCGCCTTTCGGGAAGGGCCTGATGGGCCGCAGGGTCGGCGATATTGTCGAGATTGAGGCGCCGGCAGGGTGCCTGAGGTTTGAAATACTTAATATAGGAAAATAGCTGGAAGCATTGTATTTATGCTATTTAATGGGAGATTGCTCACATGGCAGACGACATTATATTCTCCGAGGAGCAGCAGGGACTGTCTGAACTACTGCAGATCAGACTGGACAAGCTTACAAAGCTGCAGGAAGAGGGCCGTGACCCTTTTCAGATAACAAAATTCAGCCGCACGGCATTATCATCGGAGGTTAAGGACCGTTTTGATACATTAGAGAATACGGACGTTTCCATGGCCGGACGAATTATGGCAAAGCGCGAAATGGGCAAGGCCATATTCGCCGACCTTCTTGACGATAAAGGCAGGATACAGCTCTATGTTCGGATGAACGACGTGGGGGAAGAGGCGTTTTCCGACTTTAAGAAGAGCGATATCGGCGATATCGTGGGTATTTCCGGTTTTGTCTTTAAAACACGTATGGGTGAAATCTCCGTCCACTGCAAAAACCTGAAGCTCCTGGCGAAATCACTGCGCCCGCTGCCGGAAAAATTCCACGGGCTGACAAATCAGGAGCTCAAGTACAGACAGCGTTATGTGGACCTCATCATGAACCCGGAGTCGCGCAGGACGTTTGAGATACGCAGCCGCTTCATCAGCCATGTCCGGACCTTCCTGGACAACCGCGGTTATATGGAGGTTGAGACGCCGGTCTTGAATACCATCTCAGGCGGCGCTACGGCGCGTCCTTTTATCACTCACCATAATACGCTTGACATCGACATGTATCTGCGCATCGCCACCGAGCTGCATCTGAAGCGGCTGATTGTGGGCGGAATCGAGCGCGTTTATGAAATCGGCCGTATTTTCAGGAACGAGGGAATGGACACGAAGCACAATCCCGAGTTTACGACCGTTGAACTCTATGAGGCGTATGCCGATTATCATGATATGATGGACCTGTTTGAAGAACTTCTGTCAGGCGCCGCGAAGAGCATCCTTGGCACGTACGAAGCGGCCTGGCAGGGTGAAACCCTCGACCTGACGCCCGGCTGGCCGCGACTCTCGATGGCCGAAGCCGTCAAAAGGTATACGGGCATCGATTTCATGTCCTTCACGTCAGCAGAAGACGCCGTCAAGGCGGCAGCGACGCTCGGCGTTAAAATGCCGGAGGGTAAAACGCCGACCTGGGGTGATCTCCTTTACGAATGCTTTGACCAGCGGGTGGAGGAAAAGCTCATCCAGCCTGTTTTCATCATCGACCATCCCGTTGAGATATCGCCGCTGGCCAAACGGAAGCCCTCCGACCCCAGACTGACAGAGCGCTTTGAGCTCTTTATCTGCCGCAACGAGATGGGTAACGCTTTTTCAGAGCTCAACGATCCCATAGACCAGAAGCAGCGCTTCCAGCGACAGGCAGAGCTGCGGAGGGCCGGCGATGACGAAGCCGGTATGATGGACGACGACTATATTAACGCCCTGGAATACGGCATGCCGCCGACCGGCGGTCTGGGCATCGGCATCGACCGGTGCGTGATGATGCTGACGAATAATTCCTCGATCCGGGATGTGCTCCTGTTCCCGACGATGAAGCCAATCGAAGAGTAAAACGGAAGCTGCGGCTTTAAGGGTGACCTTACTGCCACAGCTTTCTTTGTATAAAGGATCGCGATATATATATGAATGAGATCACAAGCCGGAAGAACCCGCTGGTTGTCCATATGAAGAAGCTCGGCGGAGACGGCGATTACAGACGTCAAAGCGGGGAATTTCTCTGCGACGGGGATAAGCTGTTGAGAGAGGCGCTTTCATACGGCGCCGATGTTACAGCCGTCCTGTTCAGCGGCGTCAAGCCGGAGGGCTTGCCCGCAGACATCCCTGCCTACGAGGTCCCAAGGGACCTCATCACAGCTGTTTCACCGTTGAAAACGCCCCAGGGCGTCCTGTTTGCCTGCCGGATTCCGGCACCCGCCAGCAGCCCGATCACCGGCGGGTTTCACATTATTCTCGAAGGAATTCAGGACCCGGGCAATGTGGGGACAATCCTGCGGACAGCCGGCGCGTTCAATGTGGGCAGCGTTATTTTGACAGGCGGCTGCGCCGACCCCTACAACCCAAAAACCATCCGCGCATCCATGGGCGCCATCTTCCGCCAGCCGATCGTGCCGGCGGAAATAGATGACATCCGGGCGCTGAAAAAGAGCGGCTTAAAGATTTACGGGGCCGCGCTCAGTGAGGACAGCCGCGATGTCCGCAATGTCATATTTAATAATGCCGCCGTCGCCATCGGCAGTGAAGGCCGCGGCCTGTCAAGGGACCTGCTGGACCTGTGTGACGAAGAAATCATCATACCGATGTTGCCGGAATGCGAGTCGCTGAATGCCGCCGTGGCGGCGGCGATTGTGATGTGGGAAGCGGCGCGGGGGATATGGTGAGTATTTGTTATGTTGTTTTCGTATCACGGGGAATCTGGAAATATATAGACGAGAATCCAGCTAAATGGGCTGATGATAAATACTATTGTAAAATACAGGATATTGTGCAATAATCTGAAAGGACAAACCGTCTTGGCGCAACATTGACAGAAGGAGAGAGAATTCCGATGGCGTCGCTGAAATATTGGGTATGGCTGTCGTCCTTATCCGGAATCGGGGCTTACAGGGCAAACCGGCTTTTGGAGAGGTTTGGGTCGCCGGAGCAGATTTATTTCGCGGAGGAGAACGATTACGGAGAGCTGTACGGCCTTCGCAAAAACGAAATCAGCGCCTTGTCGGACAAGAACCTCCTCGGCGCCAAAAAAATACTGGAAGACTGCGCGGAGCTGGGCTACCGCATCCTTACGATATATGACGGGGAATACCCGGCGCGGCTCGGAAGCATTTCCGATCCGCCGGTCGTTTTGTATGTGAGGGGACAGTTGCCCGTTCTTGACGAAGAGGCGGCTGTCGCCGTGGTGGGGACGCGGAACTGTACGCCGTACGGGATTAAGGCGGCCGAACGGATCGGCTATGAGCTGTCGCGGCACGGGTGCCTTGTCGTCTCAGGCCTCGCCAGGGGAATCGATACGGCCGCGGCCAAAGGGGCGCTGCGGGCAGGCGGGCGTGTCGTGGGCGTCGTCGGCGCGGGGCTCGATATTGTTTATCCGCCGGAGAACAGACAGCTGTATGACGACGTGGCAGGCATCGGCGCGATCATCAGCGAATACCCGCCTGGGACGCCGGCCGCCGGCGAACATTTCCCCCAGAGAAACAGGGTGCTGAGCGGTATCTCCGTTGGCGTGGCGGTCGTCGAAGCGCCTTTGAGGAGCGGTGCGCTGATTACGGCGTCTCTTGCGCTGGATCAGGGCAGAGATGTTTTCGCGCTGCCGGGAAACGTCGATTCGCCCTCCTGTGAGGGCTCCAACCAGCTGCTGCGCGAAGGTGCGGTGTTTATCACATCGGGTATGGAAATAGCACAGGAATACGAGGCCCTATTCCCGGATAAAATTCAATCGGTACGCATAAAAGTACCCCTTGACGAGAAGCAGGCGGATAAACTCATCGGCAACATTAAAGCGCAAATACGGCAAAAACCGACAAAAAAAGAGATTGACAACGACAAAATCGTGGAATATATTGACTTAGTACAACTAAAAGAGCACCTGAATGAAGATGAGTTTGCAGTCATTGCAGCCATTGGGTCCCAGACGAAGCACATCGACGAGATCATCGCCGCGTGCGAACTCGGCGCCAATGAGGTGCTTTCGGCACTGACGATACTTGAAATCGACGGCTATATCGAGCAGATCAAAGGCAAATATTTCAGACTGCTGTATGAACAAAAGAAAAGATAACGGCATGAATCCCGAACAGCTTTGTTCGCGGCTTTTTTACATAATTTAAAGTGAGGAATAACTGGATGGCGAAAGCGAAAACCAATCTTGTCATTGTGGAATCACCGGCTAAAGCAAAAACCATCGGCAAATATCTCGGAAGCGACTACAAGGTAACGGCATCGATGGGCCATTTGCGCGACCTGCCAAAGAGCACGCTGGGCGTTGATCTCGAGAATGGGTTCATCCCGGTTTATCAGCCGGTCAAGGGGCGCGAGGATACAATCAGCGAATTGAAATCGGCGGCGAAGAACAGCGCCAAAATCTACCTGGCCACCGACCCCGACCGGGAAGGGGAAGCGATATCCTGGCACCTTAAGGAGCTGCTCGGCCTCAAGGACGAAGAAGCGCTCCGGGTCACCTTCAATGAAATAACTAAAAATGTGGTGCGCGACAGTATCGAACGGCCGCGCGCCATTGATCAGGATCTGGTCGACGCGCAGCAGGCGCGGCGGATTCTGGACAGAATCGTCGGTTATAAGCTCAGCCCTCTTTTGTGGCGCAAGGTGAAGCGCGGGCTGTCGGCGGGACGCGTCCAGTCGGTTGCAACCAGAATGGTGGTCGACCGTGAAGACGATATTAAAAGCTTTGTCCCGGAGGAATACTGGCTCCTGGATGTGGAAGTTTCCCGTACTTTGAAGCAGGGCCGGTTTAAGGCCAGCTTTTACGGCAGGGACAACGGGAAGATTGAACTCGGCAGCGAGGGCGAAGTCAACGCCATCATCAAGGCTGTTGAGAAGTCCCCGTTTTCAGTCGGAAATGTCAAGCGAACCGACAGAAAAAAGTCGCCGTCGCCGCCCTTTATCACATCGACGCTCCAGCAGGAGGCCTCCCGCAAGCTGGGAATGACGCCGAGACGGACCATGTCGATCGCACAGCAGCTCTATGAGGGTATCGACGTCGAAGGCGAGGGCACCGTCGGCCTGATCACCTATATGCGTACCGATTCGCTGCGTATTTCCGAAGAGGCGCTGGGTGATGCCAAGAAACTGATTACATCGCAGTATGGGGAAGCCTTCCATCCCGGCGTCCCAAATCGATACAAGACAAAAAACAGCGCTCAGGATGCCCATGAGGCAATACGGCCTTCCAGCGTTTTCATGACGCCGGAGCAGCTCAAGGGGAGCCTGACCACCGATCAATATAAGCTCTACCGGCTGATCTGGAGCCGGTTTGTCGCCAGCCAGATGACAAGCGCAGTCTATGACAGCGTGACGGTTGATGTGGTGTCGGCGGGCTATATTTTCAGAGCGACGAATTCAGTGATTAAATTCGCCGGCTTTACGGCGGTCTATGAAGAAAGCCGTGACGACGATAAGGAAGAGAACGACTCGCCGCTCCCCGAGCTTGAAGCAGGCGAGCCTTTGAAGCTCGAGGATATAAAAAGAGAACAGAAGTACACCCAGCCGGTGTCACGATATACGGAAGCGACGCTTATCAAGGCAATGGAGGAAACGGGGGTCGGCCGTCCGAGTACGTACGCGCCGACGATCTCGACGATTCTTGACCGGGAATATGTGGTCAAGGAAGGGCGTTTCCTCCGGCCAACGGCACTGGGCGAGGTTGTGACCGGTCTTATGAAGGATCGTTTTTCGGATATTGTCGATCTGAAATTTACCGCACGGATGGAAGAGGCCCTTGACAGCGTAGAAAAGGGCTCCCGGGACTGGCAGAGCGTTTTGGCCGATTTTTACGGAGATTTTGCAACGTCGATTGAAAACGCGGAAACAGCCCTGGAAGGCGAAAGAATCAAAATACCCGACGAGGTGTCCGACGAGGTCTGTGACCGCTGCGGCCGGCAGATGGTCGTCAAGACCGGGCGGTTCGGTCGTTTCCTGGCATGCCCAGGATATCCGGAATGCAGCTTTACAAAACCGCTTGTCATTGAAATGCCGGGCCGGTGCCCGAAATGCCAGAGCCGGATCCTCAAGCGTACATCGAAAAACGGATACACATATTACGCCTGCGAAAAGCTCAAGGAATGCGGCTTTATGACCTGGGACGTCCCCGTGAAGGACAGCTGCACGGAATGCGGACAGACCTTGTTTAAGAAGTCGGGCCGGGGCTTCAAAAAACCCTTCTGCGCCAATCCCGCATGTCCGAATTTCCTGCCGGAGGATAAACGGGGTTACCCCAAGAAACCGGAGACCCAAGCCGGAGAGAAAGCGGACGATCAGGTGAAGAAGCAGTCCGAAAAGACGAAAAAGCCGGCTGCTGTGAAGTCAGCACCGAAAAAAACAGCTATAAAAAAGGAAGCCGTGAAAAAGACGGCTTCGGCCGGAAAGAAATGATGAAGGTCACTGTGGTCGGCGCCGGGCTGGCCGGCTGCGAGGCGGCCTGGCAGCTGGCGCGGAAGGGGATCGGCGTCGAGCTTGTTGATATGAAGCCGGAAAAGAAATCTCCGGCGCATGTGTCTGAGGATTTTTGTGAGCTCGTCTGCTCCAACTCCTTGCGGAGCGACGAATTGACGAATGCCGTCGGGCTATTGAAGGAAGAGATGCGCCGCCTCGGCAGCCTTGTGATGGAATGCGCCGATCGGACGCGGCTGCCGGCGGGCGGCGCGCTGGCTGTGGACAGGACAGGCTTTTCGGGAATGGTGACGGACAGAATCAGGAGACATCCGCTTATCACCTGCGTGACGCGCGAGCAGACGGATATTCCGGAGGGCAGGGTCATCATCGCCACAGGGCCTCTGACGGCGGATGCGCTGGCAGGCCGGATCGACGCCCTGCTGGAGGGTACGCAGCGTCTGAGCTTTTTTGACGCAGCGGCGCCCATTGTCACAGCCGAGAGCATTGACATGGAGCACGCGTTTTTTGCCTCCAGGTACGGAAAGGGTTCGGCGGACTATATCAACTGCCCGATGACGGAGGCGGAGTATCAGGCTTTCCGGACAGAGCTCGGCGCCGCCGGGGAAGCCGCCGTTCACGGCTTTGAGGACGCCGGGGTTTTCGAGGGGTGCGTCCCTATCGAAGTCATGGCGCGTCGCGGCACCGACACCATTCGCTTCGGTCCGTTAAAACCGGTGGGCCTCCGCGATCCGAAGTCAGGGAGGGAGCCGTATGCCGTTGTCCAGCTCAGGCGCGACAATTCTGAAGGGACGCTGTATAACCTGGTCGGTTTCCAGACGCATTTGAAATTCGGCGAGCAGAAGCGCGTGTTTTCCATGATTCCGGCTCTGAAAAATGCCGAGTTTGTCCGATTCGGCGTCATGCACCGCAACACTTATCTGGATTCGCCGCGTCTGCTGGACAGGTATTACCGGCTTCGAAGCGACCGGCGCATCAGCTTTGCCGGTCAGATCACCGGCGTAGAGGGGTATGTGGAATCGGCAGCCTCCGGACTGCTCGCCGGTATCGAAACATCGCGGGAGCTCATGCTGCTGCCGCCTGCGGACTTTCCCGGCGAGACGGCAATCGGAGCGCTTTCATTGTATGTCTCCGGCGGTTCCGTATCGGACTTTCAGCCGATGAACATCAATTTTGGCATTATCAGCCCGTTGAATCAAAAGGTTCGCGGGAAAAGAAACAAAAATATGGCGATATCACAGAGGTCGCTTGACATCATTGACGGTATGCGGGCGGACGGAGAGTTTGAAGGAGAATCTTCGGACTTAAATGAGAGGGGTTAAGCATTGAAGATTATTGTTGACGCGATGGGCGGCGATAACGCGCCGATTGAGATCGTTAAAGGTGCCATTGCGGCTTGCGAGGAGTACAAGGTTGAAATAATCCTCACGGGCAGGGGAGAGGAGATACTCAGGACCCTTGAAAAAATGGGCCGGAAAGAGCTGCCGAAGGGGATTGAAATCGCAAATGCCAACGAGATCATCACAATGGAGGATGATCCTGTCACGGCTGTCCGTGAAAAAAAGGATTCCTCAATGATCGTCGGCCTTGCCATGCTCCGTGACGGACTTGGTGACGCCATGGTATCCGCGGGCAGCACCGGTGCTCTGTTATCGGGTTCAACGCTTTATATCAAGCGGATCCGCGGAATACGCCGCGCCGCGCTGGCACCCGTGCTGCCGCTCAATGAAAAAGGCGTGGTTCTCATCGACTGCGGGGCAAACGCCGAGTGTACGCCGGAATACCTTCTCCAGTTTGCGTACATGGGGACTTTTTACGCCCGGCGTGTTTTAGAGATAGAGATGCCCCGTGTCGGTCTTCTGAATATCGGCACAGAGCGTATCAAGGGAACGGACCTTCAGATCGGGGCCTATAATCTGCTTGAGGAAGCGTCAAAGGACGGCTCCATCAGCTTTGTCGGCAACGTGGAGTCCAAGGGTGTGATGAATAATGAATGTGACGTTATTGTCAGCGACGGATACACGGGCAATATCCTGCTGAAGTCGATCGAGGGGACAGCCTCCTATCTGATGCGGGAGATCAAAAACGTCTTTCTAATAAACACTTCAACAAAATTGGCAGCAATTCTCGTAAAAAAACACTTTCTGGAGCTGAAGAACCGCATGAATGCCGACAAAATCGGCGGAACAGCCCTCCTGGGGATCGCCAAGCCTGTGGTCAAAGCCCACGGCTCCTCTAATGCCGATGCTTTAAAAAGCGCCGTATTCCAAGCGATTTGCGCGGCCAAAGCCGGTATTGCCGGGGACATCCAGAATAATATTGAACTTATGAAAATTAACGAGACGACTGAAAATATTAATGAAAGATCGTCTTGAAAACTGTTGACAAATAGTATCGGGCGTTTTAATATTTCATCAGTAAGCCGCTTTCTGTTTGTAAGGAGAGCAGCTTGCTGAACACGGGCGAGGCCTATTAGTATCGTTGAGGTGAGAGTTGTGATATTTGAAAGACTGCGTGCCCTTATTGCAGAGCAGTTTTCGGTCAGCGAGGATTCAATCGACATGGATACCTCATTTACAGATGATTTGGGAGCCGATTCACTGGATGTCGTTGAACTGACGATGGCGATTGAGGAAGAATTCGACATCCCGGAAACGGATGAAGAAGTCCTGTACAAGCTAGTAACCGTCGGGGATGTATTTAAATACATTTCAAGCAAAATCGATTGATAAAGCTTAATATCCTGGGCGGGTCAACACCCGCCCTTATTTATTATCACAAAGGTTTGGTTGATTATGGAGAAGCTTGAAGAAATACTGGGCTATACATTCAGAAATAAGGTGCTTTTGAAGGAGGCGCTGACCCACAGCTCCTGGGCCAACGAAAACAGGAAAAGCCGTGCACCAAGCAACGAGCGCCTTGAGTTTCTGGGGGATTCCGTCCTTGGCTTCACGGTGGCTGAATTTCTTTACAGAAATACGCCTGAGATGCCGGAGGGGCATATGACGCGGCTGCGCGCCGAGCTCGTCTGTGAAAAGAGCCTGGAAGGAGCGTCGCTGGAACTGGGGCTCGGTAAATATCTGCGCCTCGGGAAGGGTGAAGAGCTGAGCGGCGGCAGAGAAAGGCCGTCCATTCTGGCCGACGCCTTTGAAGCCGTCATCGCCGCTGTTTTTCTGGACGGCGGGATCGAGCCGGCGAAAGCTGTGGTAGCGCGCCACATCCTGTCCCAATATCGGGAAGGCGCGCCGGCGGAGTATGATTATAAAACGGCTTTGCAGGAGCTTGTTCAGAGGAAAAGCGGACAAGTTCTCTCCTATCATATGACGGGTGAAAGCGGCCCGGACCATATGAAGCTCTTTACCGTGGAGGTTCACCTGAACGGCGCCGTCAGAGGCGAAGGCACCGGCAGAAACAAGAAGGAAGCGGAGCAGGCAGCCGCGAAAATTGCACTTGACGGTATGATGAAATGACGCCCAGACGGCATGTCATCCCTGTTTTTGTGCCGCACCTCGGGTGCCGGAACGACTGCGTTTTCTGCAACCAGAAACGGATTTCGGGGGCTCTTGAACCGGCAACGCCCGAAACGGTCAGCCGCGCCATTGAGAGCGCGCAATTCTTGAAAGAAGACGGTGCCGTCAAGCAGCTTGCTTTTTTCGGCGGCAGCTTTACGGCGATCCCGGCTTCTGAGCAGGACGCGCTGCTCCGGGCGGCGCAGCCTTTTCTGGCAAAGTATAAGAACGCAAGCCTACGGATATCGACCCGGCCGGATTGTATCAACGAGCAGACGCTCAGCCGCCTGATGGTCCACGGGGTGCGGACGATCGAGCTGGGTGCGCAGTCGATGGACGAGGCTGTGCTCGCGGCCTCCGGGCGCGGGCATACGGCGCGGGATACGGAGAACGCGTCGCAGCTTATCAAGCAGTACGGTTTTGAGCTCATACTCCAGATGATGACCGGGCTGCCAGAGGATACCCCGGAAAAATCGATCGGTACGGCAGAGGAGCTGGCCGCGCTCCGGCCGGACGGTGTGCGGGTCTACCCGACCGTCGTCATTCGGGACACAAAGCTTTATGACATGTGGAGAGACGGTACGTATAATGAGCATACTGTCGAAGACGCCGTCAGCCTGTGCGCCGCAGTTTACAGGGTATTCAGCAAGGCGGGAATCCCGGTCATACGGATGGGGCTCAACACGACGGAGGAGTTGTCCGGGGGAGATGCCGTCGCGGGCGCCTACCATCCGGCTCTGGGCGAGCTTGTTTTATCCCGCGTCTATCTGGATAATGCCAGGGAGCTTTTGAAGGAAGCGTTTGCGCAAATGGATAAAGGGTGTGTCAGGAGCGTGACGCTCGGTGTTGCCCCGGAGCGTATTTCCGTCATGACGGGGCACGGCAGAAGCAATATGAGATCGCTCCGGGAGGAATTCGGATGCGAGACGGTTCATGTTGCCGCCGCGAATGTCAAACCGGGAGAAATCGTCATTATGTGCATTGAAAATACCATGCAATAAGTTTATAATGGCTTAAATATGAGGGAATAATTAGAAATCAAAACTTGGAAATCCAGCAGCGAAGTTTTGGTTTCATGTTATATAGTAACAAATTTTACAATAAGACTGGGCGGTGGTATGAATTGTATTTAAAGTCGTTGGAAATTCAGGGCTTTAAATCATTTCCGGAAAAGACGAAGCTGACGTTCGAGAAGCAAATTACAGCCATTGTTGGTCCGAACGGCAGCGGAAAGTCCAATATATCCGACGCCATCCTGTGGGTTATGGGCGAGCAGTCCACGCGGACGCTCCGGGGCGGAAAGATGGAGGACGTCATTTTTGGCGGGACACTGAAGCGCCCCCAGGTCGGCTTTGCGGAAGTGTCCCTGATTTTAGATAATACGGACCGTGCCTTTGATCTGGATTATACGGAGGTCATGATCACCCGGCGGTATTACCGCTCCGGTGAGAGCGAATATTTCATCAACCGCCAGTTGGTTCGGCTGAAGGATCTGGGCGAGCTGTTCATGGACACCGGCCTCGGGCGCGAGGGGTACAGCATTATCGGCCAGGGTAGAATTGATGCGATCCTATCGGCAAAAAGCACAGACCGGCGGGAAATCTTCGAGGAAGCCGCCGGCATATCGCGCTTCAGGCACCGGAAAGAGGAGTCGGAACGCAAGCTCGAACGCACCGACGAGAATCTGGTGCGCATCAATGATAAAATTTCCGAGCTGGCTCTGCAGGTGGAGCCCCTCAAAGAACAGGCTGAAACGGCACGGAAATACCTGCTTTTCAGGGATGAGCTACGCGGCCTTGAAATATCGGTCTGGATGGACAGCCTCGAGAATCTGCAGGCACAGAGCAGCAAGGCTGAAGCGGATTTCCACAGCGTCCTTGAGCAGAAGAATACGATCAGCGGTGAGATCGACGCCTATTATGAAAACGCCCAGTCCTCCTCCGAACAAATGCACGAAAAGGATGTGGCGCTTGACGGCATTCGCCAGGCAATCTCCGGGTATGAGGCGCAGAGCGCGGAGCTGGACAGCGCGACAGCCGTCCTAAAAACAAAGCTTGAAAACAATATCGGCGAGTCCGACAGAATCGGGCGAGAGCTTGGCGAGCAGGAAGGCCGCGACGGCGGCATTAAGGCCCAGATTGATGAGCGCAAGCAGAGAATCGATGAAATCACCTCCGAAAAGCAGCTGCTGGCCGACAAAGCCGGGCTGTACTTCCAGGAGCAGCAGACGCTTGCCGATGCGGCGGGAGAATCGTCAAAAAAGCTTGGCGAGCTTGTGGGCAGCGAAAACATGCTGCTCTCCGGCGTCGGAGACGCCAAGGCGCGCCTGTCGGCACTGGCTTCCACAGCCCAGGAGATGTATGACAGGGAGAGCTCAGTGGCGCTGGAAGCCGCGGCGGCGGCGGAAAAGCACGCCGCTCTTGAGGGTGAAGCGGTTGCGTGCGCGGAGGACCTCAAGCGTGTCAACGAGGAGCTTACAAGCCTGAAAAACGTCGTCAGCGGTTATACCATGCGCATGGAAAGCCGGAGGAAAAGGGCTGAAGAGGCCGGTGACAAGAAAATGAAGCTGACAATGGAAATCAATTCGCTCCGGTCCAGGATCAGCCTTCTGACAGAAATGGAAAGGGATTATCAGGGGTACTCGAAAGCCGTCAAGCTCGTGATGCAGGAGGCTCAGCGGGGCATACTGAAAAATATCCACGGCACAGCGGCGGGACTCATTAAAACGGACGACAAATATACCGTCGCCATCGAAACGGCGCTTGGCGGCGCGACGCAAAACATCATTGTCGACACAGAGGAGGACGGCAAGGAGGCTATCAATTACCTGAAACGCCATGACGGCGGACGGGCGACTTTCCTGCCGGTCTCCACCATCCGGGGGATGGTCCTCGACACCCGCGGGCTGGCGGGGGAGGCCGGCTATGAGGGCCTGGCGATCAATCTCGTGCGCTATAACGACAAATACGCGGGTATTTATAAGAGTCTGCTGGGGAAAGTCGTTATTGCCGACAACCTGGACAATGCCATTCGGATTGCCCGGAAAAATAGAAACAGCTTCCGCATCGTCACGCTGGACGGGCAGGTTTTGAACGCCGGCGGCTCCATGACGGGCGGCTCCGCCTCGGGTAATGCGGGCATACTGTCACGGGCAAATGAGCTCAAACAGCTCGCCGGGCAGGAGAAGATCCTCGAAGAGACCATGCTGCGCGTGGAACGCGAGTATAACGACGCTGTGAGAGAGAAAAACGCGGCAGAATACGAGCTGGAGACATCTGGCGCCGAGATACGCGCCATAGAAGACAAAGCGCTGAAGCTTGAGACGAATTCGAAGCATTTCCAGCTGCTTCTGGAAGCGTCTGCAGAGAATCTCGGATTACTGAAAACGGAAGCGGCGGGGCTCAAGGACAGAATCAGCGCCAATATGGGAGAAACGGAGAAAGTCCGGGCGGATATCGCCGGATTCGAAAACCGGCTGTCCGATATCAGGTCGGAGATAGCAAGATACACGGAGGGGCAGGGAGCGCTCGCAAGCGAGCGCGACAGGCTCACAAGTGCCATGTCGGAGCTCCGTGCCCTGGAGGCGTCCTATGACGCCGAGAGGGACGCGCTTCAAAAGGCTGTTTCGGAGCTGTCGGAGCTGCGCCGGGTTCTCACAGGCGGACGCCAGCAGCAGCTTGATTTCCTGGAGGAGCTGAAAGTAAAACGCGAGGAAATCCAGGGGGAAATTTCAGCGAATGAGGCGGCGTTGGGCAGGCTTTCAGAGCAGATCGACAGCTTGAAGGCGCAGGCCGCAGTAATCACGTCGGAGAGGCTGGAGCTGGAGGCTGAGCGGAACCGGCGCGACAAAGCGATGCAGGATAAAAATCACCGGCTTTTGGAGCTTGAGCGGGAATGCGCCCGCCTGGAGCAGAAGAAGCTGACCGCCGAGCTGGAAGAAAAGCAGATCATCGACCGGCTTTGGGACACTTATGAGATCAGCCGGACAGCGGCGATGTCCGTACGGCAGGATATTAAAAGCATGACGGAAGCCAGGCGCCGCATCGCGGAACTCAAAAGAGAGATCACTGCGCTGGGCAACCCCAACATCGGCGCCATCGAGGAGTTCGACCGCGTCAACACCCGCTATACGTATCTGACAGACCAGCGGGACGACGTTGAAAAGGCGAAAGGCGAGCTCCAGGAGATCATTAGGGATATCACCCATGAAATGCGCTTGTTGTTCGCGAGGAAATTCGAGGTCATATGCCAAAGCTTCAAGGAGACTTTCCTGGAGTTTTTCGGCGGTGGTCAGGCGTCCCTGGAGCTGGAGGACCCGAACGATATTCTCAACTGCGGCATTGAGATCAAGGTCCAGCCACCCGGGAAATCGCTCAAGACGATTACGCTCCTGTCCGGCGGAGAGAAGGCGTTCGTCGCCATTGCACTGTATTTTGCCATCTTGAAGGTCAGACCCACGCCGTTTGTCGTGATGGACGAGATCGAGGCTGCGCTGGACGAGACGAATGTGCTTCGTTTTGCCGATAATATGCGGAAAATGTCGGACAAGACGCAGATGATCGTCATAACCCACCACCGGGGGACAATGGAGGAAGCAGACGTGCTCTACGGCGTCACCATGCAGGAGCAGGGCGTTTCCCGAGTGATCAGTCTTGATCTGGCCGAAGCGGAAAAAACGCTGAAGAAGGAAGCATAATAAACAGCGCCGTCAGAAACAAAAATGATGCAAATTTACTGTAACGTATTGGAGTGTAACGTTTGAGTTTATTCGATAAGATCAAAGAAGGCCTGGCAAAGACAAAAAAGAACATCTCTGTCCAGCTCAGCAGCTTGTTCGCCTCTTTTACAGGGGCCAATGAGGAGTTTTTCGAGGAGCTGGAGGAGACGCTGATCCTGGCGGACCTGGGGGTTGAAACGGTGGAAAAGGTCGTGACGAAGCTCCGCGAGGTCACAAAACGCGAGGGTTATATAAAAGGCGGGGACATCGAGCGCGCGCTGGAGGACATCCTGTCGGAGCTCATCGATATCTGCGGCGTCGGGCTGAAGCTGGAGACAAGGCCGTCCGTGATACTGATGATCGGCGTCAACGGCGTCGGGAAGACGACGACGATCGGCAAGCTTGCCCTGAAATATAAAAACGAGGGCAAAAAGGTCCTTTTATGCGCCGGCGATACATTCCGCGCCGCAGCAGCCGAGCAGCTTACCGTCTGGGCTGAGCGCTCCGGCGCCGATATCGTACGGCACGAGGAGGGCTCGGACCCGGCGTCCGTCATATTTGACGGCATCGCGGCGGCCAAGGCCCGAGGCGCTGATATTATCATCTGCGACACCGCGGGTAGGCTCCACAATAAATCCAATCTGATGAACGAGCTGAATAAAATCAGTCGTGTCATCGACAGGGAGCTGCCGGGGGCGGATAAGGAAACGCTCCTTGTCATTGATGCCACAACAGGGCAGAACGGTCTGATCCAGGCGCGGGAATTCAAGGGGACGGCCGGTATCACAGGCCTTGTCCTCACCAAGCTTGACGGAACAGCAAAAGGCGGCATTGTCTTTGCCATCGCCGACCGGCTTCAGATACCCGTCAAGCTGATCGGAGTCGGTGAAAAGCCGGAGGATCTCATCGGATTTGACGCCCGGACCTTTGTGGAGGCGCTGTTAAAATGACGTTTATAATGGCGAGCAACAATGAGGACAAGCTGAAGGAAATGCGGGCAATCCTGTCGGAGCTGGGTTTCAGCGCTGTTTCACAGGGGGAAGCCGGCATTTCATTGGACATTGAGGAAACAGGCGAAACGTTTTATAGCAACGCTTGTCTCAAAGCCGAAGCAGCCATGAAAGCATCCGGCTTGCCGGCGGTCGCCGATGATTCCGGCCTGATGGTGGACGTGCTGAACGGAGAGCCGGGCGTGCGCTCGAAGCGGTACGGCGGTGAGGGGCTCACTGATGGTGACAGAAACATGCTGCTGCTCCGTCACATGGAATTTAAGGAACATCGAACGGCAAAATTCGTCTCATCCATTGTATGCGTTTTTCCGAACGGTGACATTGTCGCCGCTGAAGGCGATTGCGAAGGTGTGATTCTGCGTGAACCGAAAGGGAAAGGCGGTTTTGGGTATGATCCCGTATTTTTTGTCACGGGTACAGGTAAAAGCATGGCGGAGCTGACGCCCCAGGAAAAAAACCGCGTCTCCCACCGGGGGAAGGCGCTGCGGGCTTTTGAACCGAAGCTCCGCGACTATTTGAAGAAAGCGGGTCAAGCATCATGTTAAACAGCTCTCAGAGAGCACGGCTGCGCGGTATGGCAAACTCTTTGGATACGATTCTGCAGGTCGGCAAGGGGGGCATTACGGATAATGTCGTCTCGCAGGCATCGGATGCGCTGACAGCCAGAGAACTGATCAAAGGACGGGTGCTGGATTCCTCCATGCTCTCGGCCCGCGAAGCCGCCGACGAGCTGGCCCGGTTATGCGGGGCCGAGACTGTTTTTACCATCGGATCACGGTTTGTGCTGTACAGGGAAAGCCGTGAAATTCCAAAGGAAAAAAGATTAATGATTTAAGTGAGTGATGTCTTTGAGGCTTGGGATCTACGGCGGTACCTTCAATCCGCCGCATATCGGGCATGTCAGGGCGGCATCGGCGGCCATCGGACAGCTGGAGCTCGATGTCCTGCTCGTTATACCCGCGGGGATGCCGCCCCATAAAGAGATGCCCCGGGGCTCACCGAACACAGACGACAGGATGGAGCTGACCCGGCTGTCTTTTGCCGGCTTGGGGAATACCACCGTCACCGACCTGGAGCTCAAAAAGGAAGGTGTCAGCTACACGGCGGAGACGGTAGAGGAGATCAGAGCCGGCTACCCCGGGTTTGATATTTTTCTGATCATGGGGTCGGATATGTTTCTCACCCTGGAGACATGGCGCAGCATCAGGAGCCTCCTTCGCCATGTCACGCCCGCCGTACTGTCGAGAAATGACGGG
>JAAYBH010000261.1 GCA_012718935.1 Clostridiales bacterium | reverse complement strand
TGCTGCTCATAAAACCTCGTCATCTGATGCCGGTATTTGCCGCCTGAAGGTAACGCCTGAAAGATTCTTCGTCGCTTCGCTCCCTCTGGATGTCCTTTTATCTTCTTCTGCCGAAAATGCGCAGGAGGCTTAAAAACAGGTTGATGAGGTCCAGGTACAGCTTTAGGGCGCCGATAATAGCGACCTTTTCATACATTTCGGGCGAGAGGGACGCCGAATCGTATATCCTTTTGAGCGCCTGCATATCATAAGCCGTCAGACCCGAGAAGACGAACACGCTGATGAAGCTGATGATGTACATAAGCGTTGAGCTGCCGATAAAAATGTTGACGACCGAAACGATGACGATCCCGAACAGGGACATGATGAGAAAGCGCCCGATTGGGGACAAGTCCTTATTCGTCGTATAACCGAACAGCCCCATGAGGGCAAACAGCCCCGCCGCGGCAAAAAACACCGTGTAGATTGATTCCAGAGTGTATACGACAAAAATGAGCGAGAGCGTCACCCCGTTGACAAGAGAAAAGGCAATGAGGCCCGTATAGGCCGCCCCGACGCTCAACACCATAATCCGCCGCGACAGGAAGAAAACGAGGATAACCTCAAGGATCATCAGTATAAAAAGCCCGGCTGTATTGCTGAGGATCGCATTGATAAAAGGGGGATACGACGCCACGCCAAAAGCCGTCAGCGCTGTCAGAATGAGCGCCCCGGCCATATTGAAAAACACGCGGGAGAAGAACGTGCGCTGCGATATTTCGGAATACATAAAATTCACCTCTCAGACACCTATATATACTAACATTAATCTTTTTTAATGAATTATTTATCACAGAAATGTTAATTTTTTTCGGCGTTATGAAACTTAACGGGGAGGTCGGCGGTCAAGCCCAGCGCCTCCTGAATGTCGGCAACCCACGCCAGAATCGTCGCCGGCGGGTTCTTGATATCACCGGCGTTCGTATAAGCTTTGATCACTTCGTTTTCAGGGTCCAGGACAGCGGTGCAGAGCGCGCCGTCCGGCAGGAACATGACAATGGATTCGTTATAGCCTGACAGCCCCCGGACCCGCCATCTCCAGACCTTCGCGCCAAAACCGTCGAGGTCCTCTTCTTCATAGCCCAGATGCGCCGTGTTGAGAAATAACACGTAATCTTCTCCCGTCATCTCGCGGAAAGCCTGGTCTTCCGCCGCGCCGGAGACATATCCCTGGGTCAGCAGCGTGTCCTCGGGCAGCGCTTTTTGCGTGTACTCTCCGTCGAAAACGACACCCATGCCACCGAAGTAACCAATATCACCACCGGAGACAATCTCGATCAGCCCGTTATTCAGACTGAACTTCAGCTCGGCCTTCGTTTCATCCGCCTTGAATAATGCCGTTTTACCGTCGATGGTCGCTTCTCCGTCGATAAAGCCTGTGTGTGCGCCCGAAAACACATCCAGCTGAAACCTGAAGCTGCCGCTCGTCTCACTGAAAATAGCCAGCTTCGCGCTTTCAAACCGGCCTGCATGAGTCCGCCGCCATTCTCCCGCCCAGATGGCGTTTGCCGGCACGCCCCCGATAACGTTAAGATTGAATTCAAGCACATCGCCTGTTTTTGCATTCGTCCAATTGCCGGTAATCCGAATTCCGCGGGTATACCAACCGTCGAAGCTGCCAGTCCGTTCCCCGTTTTCGTCGTACTCGCTGAAGGATATCATCCGTTCCGCTTCGGTTGACCCCTCCAGCTTCAGCTCCTTCCCCACCTTGTCGTAATAGTAGGAACCGGTCACAACGCCATCCGCTATAACGAGGCTCATATGTACCGGGAGATCACCGATGGTCCCCTTGAGCATAATCACATTATGATCGACGCCCGTACTCTCCTGCGGCGTGCTTTCTGTTGTTTCCGGCGATGGGGATACGCTGCCGGAAGCCCCGGCCGATTCGTCGGCATCTGTACTGGTCCCGACCTGACAGGAAGCGCTTGTCAGGGCTAAAATAATGACCAGAATAAGTGCGATGAGTTTTCTCATTGTGAGCCGTCCCGCCTTTACCGATATATCAATTCTTCTGTTGATTTTATCCTTTAACGAGAATTATTGCAAGATATTTCCTGTATAGTGTTAACATAAGCATAATGACATAAAATAATCAGGGCATTATAGCCCTGATAACACAGGCGGTTTTGCAGCCGGTTTCACGATAGATGCCCGGGTAATCATCATAACGGCTCCGAGGCAGGCGCGCAGAGCAAATATGATGTCGATTTTAAAAGACGGCGTCGACGACAGATATGCCCGGCGCAGCGCCTCATAGAGGGCTGTTATGCTCTCCGGATCTCCGTAATTGTCAGCATTGCCTTCGAGTTCTGTCCTGCAGAGGGATGAAAAGCTCTTTCGCATATATCTGTAGAGCTCCCACTCATACTTGATATGCTGCCAGTAAGTCCCCTGATAAACCGGCGCGTGGGGGAAGCAGAAAAAGTCGGCATAAAAATGGCAGACGACTCCGAGGCTTTTGGAATATTCCGGGCCGAAACAGGCAGTCGGCTGCTTTGTCCCGGCCAGCGTTTCTGTTTCAGTCTGCACATGACTCTCCAGACCATCCGCCTGATGGGACTGCCGGCTGTACGGCCTCCTGAAATCTGTCATGACGTTCCAGTATAAAAACCGTATCGGACTCAGCTTTATGCCGTATTTTTTTCTTATGTATTTCATTAAGAAGCTGCCGATCATGTAATGGGAAAAACTGTTCATCCGCTACATCCTTATTATTTATGCTGTACATTATTATAAGGCTGTTTTCTCGAATTTGAAATATCAAATATATGGCGTGAAGCGCCGCAGCTGCAGCTGACCGCCGGAAAATGAATGGCGGCGGGGCCATCTCACTTGCCCCGCCGCTTTTGCGTGTTCGACTATTTTTTCGTCATATCCTATTCACATACATAGTATCGGCAGCCCGATTGAAAATATCCGCCGGAATTGACGAAAACATCGAAAGCTAACGTACGTTATATATGAAATAATTCACCAGTTGGCCAGAGATTGGTCGCTTCAGATGTTTTAACGATCGTTAAGGTGCGAACTCATCATTTCAATGCCTCCCACCCCCGGCACAGCCTTTTAAAGCTATCCGGCAGGCGCTCTCAAATCCGAAGACGACTGTATTTTTGTATAAATATCCCTTTTTTCATTCGTGAGCGTGCAATAAATCCAGTAAACACGCCTTTTTCCGCATGGTTCGACATATTTTGACTTATTGTTCAATAATCATTCAATGCTTGAATCACACTTCAATGATATCGCATCCGCCGCCGGTAATGCATTTTGAGCCGCTTTCAGTAATCATATATGTGTCTTCCACGCCGAGGAGCCCGACTTCTTTCATACCCCTCTTCGGTTCGATGGCAAAAACCATATTTTTTTCGATGGGGTCGTCAAAGCCTTCGGCGATGACGGGAATCTCATCCACATGAAGTCCGATCCCGTGCCCCAGGAACCTGACCTGCCTGCTGCCGAAGCCCATGAAGTTTTGCTTGAAATCATCGCTCAGCCCACCCATCACCGTCCTGTAGATATCAGACGGCAGCGCGCCCGGTTTCAGCTGCTCCGCAATACGCCTCTGTATATCGATGCAGCCCCTTTGCACCCTCGTCATTTCCTCCGTCGGCTTCGCGCCGAAGATATAGGCTCGTGATATATCGCTGTTATATCCCCTGACACCAAAGCCGATATCGACAAAAATGGTATCGCCGCGCTTCAGCTTCCGTTCCCGGCTGCCCATCATTGGGACGGCCGCCGAGAGGCCCAGGTTTCCGCCGGGACCGTCAAAGAAAGTCGGGTACAGTGAACTTGTTCCGAATCCGATCTGCCCTATCCCCAGGTCTGTCTGGAACATCTGGAATCGTGTGGAGCCGTGAAAGCCGTATTCGTACATTTTTGAAAGAAGCGCCACCGCCAAATCGGCCTCACTCATTCCTTCGCGCAAAAGCGCCGGTACAGCCTCACGCATCAGTTTATTGTGTATTCGCCCCGATTCCTCCGTACAGGCCAGCTCGTAGGCTGTTTTGACAGCGCGGACGGAGAGGATGGTCTTGTCCAGCGAACCGACAGCGCCGATGCTGAAATACTTCCTGAACCGCTCCAGGATGGCCACCGTCATGATTTCCGTTTCGATATAGGTCTTCCCCAGATCGGCGCCGATGACTTTGGCTGCGTCCTTATAGCTCTGCATCGGATAAATGGCCTCAAAGGGTGATTCGTCAAGAGCGCGCTCATAGCTCCGGCGTACAAAATATGCCGTTTCCCCGTCTCGCTTTATGACGAGGAGCCCGTCCTGCATCGTACCCGTCAGATAATACTGGTTGATTTTGCTGACAAAAACGGCCGTATCCCAGTCGGGATTTTTAATGTCCATCTTTGAGCGGAAATTCCTCATTCGCAGCGTGATTTCTTCTTTAGTCAAGTCTCTTGTCATGACGCCTCCGATT